>CASDTD010000142.1 GCA_949283445.1 uncultured Coriobacteriia bacterium
GAAACGCTTTCGCCGCGTTTCCGCTCGCAGAACGTCGCCGCTACCGACTTTTGGGGTTGCGTCGTCGCCGCACGCCCCCGCACGAAGCGAAAAGCCCTCACTCCCCCGGCCCCTTGGCCGCAGGCTGCGCCACCGCGACGAGCACGGGAGCCGCCGATTTTGCCGACTCAACGCCAACGTCCATGCGCTTGTTGACAATCACGTGCAGAAGCGAGATCAACGCCACCGTCGACGCTATGAAGAGCGGCTCAACGGCAAAGACCGCCGGCAGGTTCTGAATCATCACCTCGTCCGTGTACGCCGTCCCCGTCATCACGGTCCACGCGAAAGCAGAAGGAAGCTCCGCGATGTTTTGCAGTAGAAACACCGTCAAAGCGATGATGATGCGCCACATCAGGCTTCCACGCGTGCAGACCACAGGTAACACGAGCGAGACCGTCAGCGCCACCAGCATACGAACGGACATCGGCATGAGTACGCGAAACGGCGTCAAGCCGAAAGCGATAATGCACTCAAGAATCCAGAACACCCGCTTGTGCTTCAGGGCGAGTATGCGCATCTCCATGTACAGCGCGACAAGCTGCGCGGGAGCAGCCACGAAAAGCGACCACGCCAACTCTTCCCACGTCAAGAACCCGAACAGCATCTGGCCCTCCCCTTCGCGACGCACCTACAACCGCTCGAGCAGTCGCCTACAGTTCGCGCCAATCTCTGCCTGCATCACAGAAGCCACTTCGTCGACAACGGAAATCCCAGCTCCACACGCTTCCTCAACGACCTCACTCAATGCACGTGGTACAAGCTCCGCCATCTCCCCAAAGCGCCCGACCAACAGCTCGGTATCAAGATCTAACTCTCCAAGCGCACTATCGTGCGCCATCTTCTCCACATGCTCTCGTCCCACAAATCCGAACCTGTTCTCGCCGCCTATGGAGAGCGCGGCCCTCAAGGGACGGCGCTGACGCGGTGCAAGGCTTTGATACGGTGCAATCGAGGCGACATCGTAAAGCGGAGCAAGCCTCACGTCGTCTTCTGCAAGTAACAGTAAAGAATGGTTCTTCGCATGAGCATCCGTCGCGCCGATGAGATAGTTAAAGAAGAGATACAGTATGAAACGATAGGCATTTTCCCTGGCATTCCCGCCTGTTGAGCAAAGAAGCTCGAGGACGCGCGGAGTCGTGGGGCCACCTTGCTCGGCGTACTTCGCAGACGGCATCACGCCTAGAGCTTGGCAGAAATCCTCTTGGTGAACCCGCATGACATTCGCGTTTTCATCGCGTCTCCGGTCATATCGCTCGACAATGATAGCCGGCTCGGACTCAAAAAACCGATACGAAACATGCGCAACGGGCAGCCCGACCGCAGTAGCCGTCTTCATGGATAGATACTCCACCAGAGCCTGGTGCTTCAACCCCGAAACGCCGGGTTTGAGTATATGCGTCGTGGCAGCAGCGCCCTGACACTCGCACCACTGGCCGCCTTCATATCGAAGTGCCAGTTTCGCCTGACAACCACCGAGCGACCAGTGCCCTTCAAAGGTCGAAGCGCCTGTCCATGCCGCTGCGGCATCCTCGCGAATCTCCGCAAGCCGCATGGCAACTTCATGCTCCGACAAAGGAAGCAAAGCTTCCTCCGCAAGCATATGCGGGGAAACTTCCATGTCTGAGCAAACCTGCACAGCTCCCGGGCAATCGAGCCCCATCCGTTGCAGGAGCCTAAAGGGATTGTTTCCGGATATGCCAAACGAAGCGCCTATGGACGCCCGTATGCTGTCCTCGTCAGGAAGAAGCCCCATCAGATACGGCCTGACAGTTCTGTCATCGTATCGAGCAAGCCCTACGGGCATTGACAGCGATAAGGGCGGCCCGGCATAACCGGGGGCATATTCGAAGCTCAACGCGCCATGGCGGTCTTCATGCAAACTGCCGCATGTCACGCCGTTGATAAGGACCGTTAAGTCGGACACGGCAATCACCGCCCCGTCTCGTCGTCGAGCTTCCACCTGTCATCGAGATCGTCCCAGGGGAGATGCTCTCCTTCCCCCACCGTGTCCTTCGACAAGGCGGAGATAGACTGCTCGTAGTCGATAGACATCGACAGCCCAAGCGAATTGAGCACTTTCAGGAAATTGTCGAGACCGAAATTGCCGCTCTCGCCCGTCTCAAGCGCATAGAGCGTACGAGCACCGATGCCCGTCTTCGCAGCCAGTTCCGCACGGGACATCCCCTTGTCCTCGCGAACTCTGCGAACGATACTGCCCGCCAAAGCGGTCGAAACGACTTTGCCCATGCCGCACTCCGATAAAAGTTGCCGTATTCTGCGTTGCGCAATATATAGCATATTGCAATATACAGCAACTTACATGCAGAATGAACGCATCTGCGAAGCTCCAGCGCTTTTCGATGTAGTGGGTTTTGTACCTTTCAGCAGGTAGACAGGCCATTTTCGTGAATCCCCTCACTTCCCCGCTCCCCTCGCCGCGGCGAGCATCTCCTCGACCTGCGCACGCGCCCGCCCACGGTGGCCGGCGCCTGCCGCCAACAACGCTGCCGAGGGCAGTTGCATGCGAAGCAGACAGAACGCCACAATGACGGATATCTCGCACGTCCAGAACACACGCACATGCTGCAACTCGAGCATGCGTGACAGCAAGAAGATGACGAGCAGCTGCAACGGTGCGGCCACGGCAAGCTCGTATACCACCTCTTCCCAGAGGATAATCCCGAACAGCATCTGGCTTCCCTTCGCGCACACCCTATTTCATGCGCGCGTCAAGCTCTCCTGCCAGCTCCGCAGTCGTGATGCCGTAGCGCTCTGCCACAACCAGCAGATGATAGAGCAAGTCTCCCATCTCATAGCGGATATGGTCGTGATCGTCGTCCTTGCAGGCCATAACGACCTCGCCGGCTTCCTCCACGACCTTGCCCAGGCACTTGTCCTCCTTTGAGGTGAGCAGCAGCGCAGTGTAGCTTTCCGCCGGGTCATGTTCCCAGCGCCCGTGAATGGTCGCGGCAAGCGAGGCGATGGTCACCCCAAGGTCGCCATCGTGCACGTTGGCGGTTCTCTCTCCCATGGCTACTCCCCTTTCCCATCACGCTCGTAAACGTCGAGGTCAATGCTGCGGTAAAAGCAGCTGCGCGCGCCGGTGTGACAGGCAGGTCCTTCAGCATCCACCTTCACCAGCAACGTGTCGGCATCGCAATCGTAGAACAGCTCCTTGACGTGCTGCACGTTGCCCGACGTGGCACCCTTGTTCCACAGCTCCTGCCGCGAGCGCGACCAGAACCACGTGAGCCCCGTCGTGCGGGTGAGCTCGAGCGACTCGGCGTTCATCCACGCCATCATGAGCACTTCGCCGGTGTCGTGCTGCTGCACGATAGCCGGGATGAGCCCCCGCTCGTCATATGTCAGCTCCACGTCTTGCGCCTTCATGCACACACTCCTCGTGCGTTCCTACAGCCTGACCGGAATGCCCTGCGCGGCCATGTATTCCTTGACCTGACGTATGGAAAACGTCCCGAAGTGAAAGACGCTCGCCGCAAGCACGGCATCGGCCTCGCCCTCGATGACGCCTTCCGCGAAATGCTCGAGCTTCCCCACGCCGCCCGATGCGATGACGGGAATGTCCACTGCACGCGCCACGGCACGCGTGAGCGGGATGTCGAAGCCCTCCTGGGAACCGTCGCGGTCCATGCTCGTGAGCAGAATCTCCCCCGCCCCGCGCTTGGCCGCCTCGCGCGCCCATTCGACCGCGTCGACGCCCGTATCCTTGCGCCCGCCATGCACGTAGCAGGTCCACTTGTCCGCGCCGGACGCAACGCGCTTGGCGTCGATGGCCACAAGCACCGCCTGGCTGCCGAACGCGGCGGCACCCGCCGTGATGAGCGCTGGGTCCTTGAGCGCGGCGGAGTTGAGCGAGACCTTGTCTGCACCCGCGGCGATCATCGTGCGCATGTCCGCGACGCTGCGAAAGCCCCCGCCCACGGCATAGGGAATATGCACTTCCTCGCTCGCGCGGCTTGCCATGGCCACCGTCGTAGCGCGTCCTTCGTGCGTGGCCGTGATATCGAGGAAGATGACCTCGTCGGCTCCCTGGGCGTCGTAGGCCTGCGCGAGCTCGACCGGGTCGCCCGCATCGCGCAAGTCGACGAAGTTCACGCCTTTGACGACGCGCCCGTCCTTCACGTCCAGACAGGGGATGATGCGCTTGGTCAGCATGAGGCCTCCTGACAGGCGCGTACGCCCTCTTCGACCGTGAACGCGCCTTCGTAGATGGCACGCCCCGTGATGACACCGTCGATGCCGGGAGCGGGCAGGGCGCCCAAGGCGCGTATGTCGTCGAGCGAGCCGATGCCGCCCGAAGCCGTGATGGAAAAGCCCGCGGCAGCCGCGAGTCGTCCGTACGCCGCCGCGTCGATGCCGCACTGCATGCCGTCGCGCGAGATGTCCGTGTAGACCAGCTCGTGAATGCCGAAGTCCTTGAGCTCGGCGACGAGGTCGGCCGCCGGCGTGCTCGTGCCCTCGCGCCAGCCCTCGATGGCAACCATGCCGTCTTTGGCGTCAATGCCCGCGACGATGCAGTCCGCGTACAGGCGCGCCGCCTCTTGGGCAAACGCCGGGTCGCGCACGAGCGCAGAACCCAGCACCAGACGCGTCGCGCCCGAATCGAGGTAGCGTTCGAGCGTCTCCATGGTGCGGATACCGCCGCCCACCTCCACGGTCATGTTCGTCGAGCAGGCAATCTTCGAAATCACGTTCATGTTCGTGGGCGCACCGTCACGCGCGCCGTCCAAATCCACGATATGAACGCGTTCGGCACCGGCGGCTTCGAACTCCTGGGCTTTCGCCACCGGGTCGTCGCCGTAGACGGTAACCTGATTGTAATCGCCCTTCTTGAGCCGGACGACCTTGCCGTCCAGAATGTCGATGGCGGGTACGAGAATCATGACCTCTCCTCCACGATGCGGGTGAAGTTCTCCAGCAGCTTCAAGCCGAGCGCGGAGGACTTTTCCGGATGGAACTGCACGCCGAACACGTTGCCCGCCGCTATGGCGCAATCAAAAGTGCGGGCATGCGTCGTCGTGGCGATGACCTGCACTTTATCGGCAACGACGACGTTATAGGAATGGGTGAAATAGAAATAGGAGCCATCCTCGATGCCGGAAAACAGCGGGTTTTCCCTCCCGGCAGCCGTGAACTCGACCGAATTCCACCCCACATGCGGGACTTTGTGCTTGACGCCGGCCACATCGACAGCCGCGACACGCTCCACATGACCGGACACGATGCCCAACCCCTCGAGACATGTGCCGGGCGCGCAGCCTTCGTCCCCCCACTCGAAAAGCAGGTGCAGCCCCAGGCAGATCCCCAGAAACGGCGTGCCGCCTTCGACGGCGGTACGAATGGCGTCTGCCTGCCCCGTCCGGTTCATCGTGGTCATCGCATCGGCAAACGCGCCCACGCCGGGCAAGACGATGGCATCGGCGCTCGTGATATCAGCAGGCGCGTCCGTGATGAATGCGTCGGCACCCACATCGGACAGCCCGCGGGCCACGCTGGCAAGATTGCCCTTGCAGTAGTCGACGACGGCGATTCTTCCAGCCACGTCCTTACAGCACCCCCTTCGTCGAGGGAACCCGTCCGGCGATGCGCCCGTCGATGGAGACCGCCTCCATTAGCGCGCGGGCCGCTGCCTTGAACGACGCCTCGAGCATATGATGCGTGTTGCGCCCGGCAAGTGAACGCAGATGCAAGGTCAGCTGCGCGTTAGCGGCAAACGCGATCCATAACTCGTCGGCCAGTTCCGTGTCGAAGGCGCCGACGCGCGCGGCCGGCAACTCCACGGCACAATGCGCCTGCCCACGCCCCGAGATGTCCACGGCTGCCAAGACCAGCGCCTCGTCCATGGGAAGGGCGATCGAGCCATACCGCGTGATGCCGGCACAATCGCCCAGCGCGGCGGCGAAGCACTGCCCGAGCACGATGCCGCAATCCTCCACCGTGTGGTGCGCGTCGACTTCCACATCGCCTTTCGCGGTAACGGAAAGGTCGAACAGGCCGTGACGTCCGAACGCGTCGAGCATATGGTCGAAAAACGGCACGCCTGTATTGATGTCGGTCACGCCCGTGCCATCCAAATCGAGCTCGACGACGATGTCCGTCTCCTTCGTCGTGCGGG
>CASDTD010000143.1 GCA_949283445.1 uncultured Coriobacteriia bacterium
CGCCTGCTGAAGGACGGCTCGGCGGTCTACGTGCGCTCCATCTCGAACGGCTGGGCAAGGACGCAGAACGGCGACTACTGCAATGCGTCGTACTTGCGGTAGCCGGTACGCCAGATTCAATCTATAGGTTGAATTTTGCGCCATAAACGTAGACCCCCAGTTGCCCGTAGGCGGCTGGGGGCCGTTTGCGACACGGCTGATACCATGGAATGCGGGGCGTGCCGGGGTCGCTTCTTCATTCCTCTCCCTCCTTCACGCGTACGGCAGGACGTGGCACGCCCCGTGCCAAAACGTGCCAACAGGGCCGCATCGGGGTTCCCGTCAGGTAACCGAATCCGCTGCTCGCAGCCCTACGCTATCCGGCGCGAAACCCGTAATCAAGATGCCGATTCTCCTTAAAATCCGCCGCCTTTAAGGCGTCAGGGTTCGAACCCCTGTGCCCCTACCATCGAAGAGATCCGCGCAGCGAAGGCGTCCGAACCCCTGTGCCCCTACCATCGAAGAGGCCCGCGTGTCGCGCGGTCATCACCTCGATTCGAAACTCGACTAGCTGCGGCTTTGCCGGTTTTGCTATATCGGACGCGGTAGTAACGCTATAATCTGCACAGCAACGAGTAAGCCGTCATGGTCTTACGTGTCACAAGGGGTGGATGTGCAATGGCTAAGAGAAAAATTCCCGATTACCAGATCATCGCGTTGGCAAACCTCGACCTGAGCGAGCACATGGACGACAACCCGATGGTCCTCAAGGGCGGTCAGCGTATCAAGTGGGATGTAGAGGAAACGGATTACCACTACATCGCGAAGGGTGTCATACGCATCCCCGTCGAGATTTACTTCAACAAGCCCGAAGACCCCGACGTCGACCCCGAAGTGCGCCGTGTCATCGTGGCGGGCAAGCGCGAATTCGACGCCCGTCTCGAGGAAATCGACGATGAAGACGCAAAGTCGCAGGAGAAGAAAACCTACGGCATCGACGAATCCGCCGCCCGTGCGGAAAGCTTCGTGCGTTACAAGAAGAGCATGAGCGACGTGGACAGGCGCAAGCACGTATAGACCCACCACGACAAGAGCTTACGGAGGCGCCTGCTTTCCAGGTGCCTCCTTTTTGTTAACGGAAACGCGCGGTATTGCCCGTACGGAGCATTTGTCGCAGACTTGCGGGCGAACTGCTGTATGATGGTACGCGCTATGGCAAATCACTTTTTTGAGAAATACTTAGACGACAAGACGGCGAATCTTGACCGCTATCTGGCGAGCTTCTTTGCCGATGGCTCCCATCCCGACATGGCGCGGTATCTGTACACGCCGCTTGCCGCGTTTTCGGAAAACGGCGGCAAACGTCACCGTCCGCTCATCTGCATGCTCGCCTGCGTTGCCGTCGGGGGCAGCGACGAGCAGGCGAAGGCCGCCGGTGCCGCTATCGAGCACTTTCACACGGCCGCGCTCATCCACGACGATATCGCCGACGAGTCCACGCTGCGTCGCGGCAAACCCTGTCTGCATCTGCAGATAGGAGAGGGGCTTGCCATCAACGCCGGCGACCTGGCGCTGTCCTTGGTTACGGGGACGGTCCTGAAAGACGATTCGCTCGACGACGCCGTGAAGCTGCGCGTCTTGCGCGAGCTCGTCGACATGACCACGCGCACCATCGAGGGACAAGCGCTTGACATCGGCTGGGCGCGCGACGAACGTTATGACATCACCGTCGAGGATTACCTGGTCATGGCCTCGCACAAGACCGCCTATTATTCGGGCGGCGTTCCGCTTGCCGTTGGCGCCATCATCGGCGGCGGCAGCGAGGAACAGGTCGAGGTGCTGCGCGCCTATGGCATGTCAACGGGGCTGGCGTTCCAGCTTCAGGATGACCTGCTGAACCTCGTGGGCACGAAAGAGGCTGCGCAGAAGGACTTCCGCAGCGACATCACCGAGGGCAAACGCACTATGATTGCCGTGCACGCTCTGGCGCACACGCAGGGCGCCGAACATGACGAGCTGCTCGGCCTGCTTTCGGCCAAGGAAACAGACCCCGACAAGCTCGAGCGCGCCGTGCAGATCATGCAGGACGCGGGCTCGATTGACTACACGCGCGAATACGCGAAGAAGCTCGCGTGCGAACATGCAGAAGATCTGAAGCGGGTGCTCCCTGTCGGGCTTCCCCGCAAGATCCTGCTGGACATGGGCGAGTTCTTCGTGAGCCGATTGAACTAGGTGTCACACATGAAGACTATCAAGAGAAACGACACGGGTGCTGCGGTCGAGGACATTCAGCAGCGCTTGCGCCGGCTGGGCTACGAGCTCGAAGTCGACGGCATGTTCGGGCAGCGCACGCAGCAGGCGGTGCGCGATTTCCGTGCGGCGGAGGGTCTGCCGGTGGGCGATGTGGTCGACGACAGGACGTGGTCGGTGCTCGTCGACGCGAGTTTCGCGCTGGGCGACCGCGTGTTGTACCTGCGCATGCCGTATTTTCACGGGGGCGACGTCCGCTCGCTTCAAAAGATTCTTGACGTTTTGGGTTTCATCGCCGGCGAGCCCGACGGCATTTTCGGCGTGCACACCGAACGTGCAGTGCGCGATTTTCAGGCGAGCGTGGGGCTGATAGACGACGGCATCGCCGGAAACAGCACCTACGATGCCATCGAGCGGCTCAAGCACGCGTGGGAGGGGAAGTCTCCCGCGATGGCAGAGGCCGACGAGCACATGGGTTTTGCCCGCGCGGCAGAGGCGCTCGAGAAAATCGAGGCCTGTTTCTACGGGCTTGACGCGACGGGGCGCTCCGTTGCGTCGCGTGTCGCCAATCTTGCTTGGGCGACGACGTCCTCTGCACGCGTGACCAGTGCCGATGCCCTTGGCGGGGTGCCGCCGCGCGACATGCTCAAGGTGGGCATTTGCGCGCAGGAGGTCTCTTCGCAAGACGGCACACCGGTTATCGAGCTCGGCGATGGGGCGGGCTTTTCCAAGCGCCTTGGCATCGCCGTGGCGTCTACGGGGCAAGACGAGCGCAGGGTTATCGTGCAAGTTCCGGCAAGCGGTGTTGCCGATGACGGCTCACCCGTCTCCGACGAACGCTGGAACCAGCACCTGGCGGTGCTTCTGCTCGACGCGTTCTGCAGCGCGTTGCGGTGATTCTTTCAGTTATGGATATGATGTGATTGCCCGAACGGGTTTGTTTGGACGTATGCGCGTCGGGGTGTTACTATCTACAGAATGTAACGACCCTAAACGTGTCAGTACGAACGAAATCAGGGGGATTTTGTATGTCAGTTAAGCTGGACCGAAGAGCATTCGTCGGTACCGCGCTCGCCTTCGGGGCCGTGTGCTCCCTGAGCCCGGCGCAGGCGTTTGGCGTCACCGCCGCCCAGAAGAAGGCGGAAGTCCAGGATGTCAAGGCGAAGCTCGACGCCATGAGCGACGAGCTCGAGATCGCCGCGGAGAAGTACAACGACGCCATGGTGGGCTACAACAACGCCACCAAGAAGGTCGAGGAGAACCAGAAGAAGATCGACTCGGCCGAGTCCAAGATCAGCAAGCTCCAGGGCCACCTGGAGACGCGTGCGACGGCCATGTACCGCTCCGGCTCCATGTCCTACCTGGACGTGCTGCTGGGCTCCACGTCGTTCGACGACTTCGCCACGGTGTGGGACACGCTCAACAACCTCAACGAGGACGATGCCGACCTCGTGGCGCAGACCAAGGTCGCCAAGCAGGAGCTGGAGACGGCCAAGAAGGACCTGGCCGACCAGCAGGCCGAGGCCAAGAACCAGCTCGACGCCGCCAACGCCGCGAAGAAGGAGGCGGAGTCCAAGCAGGCCGCCTACGAGCGCGAGTACAACAGCCTTTCGGCCGAGTACCAGGAGCTCGTGGAGAAGGAGCGCCGCGAGGAAGAGGAGGCGGCGGCCCGCGCGGCTCAGGCCTACACGCCGTCTGGCCCCTCCAACAGCGGTGGCGGTTCTGATGATTCCGACTCCGACGACGGCGGTTCGTCGGGTGGTGGCGGTTCGTACGCGAGCTATGGCGGCAGCAACGCCGCTGTGCGCCGTGCGTACGGCGCACTGGGCACGCCCTATGTGTGGGGCGGCGTCGGCCCGGGCGGCTACGATTGCTCCGGCCTGGTCAGCTACTGCATCTCCGGCAGCCACACCCGCATCTACACGGCATCCGTCCTGTGGGGCCATGCCCGCTGCAACGAGGTCGAGGGTGCGCCGGTTGCCTGCAGCAGCCATCACTGCGGTCTTGCCATCGGCGGCGGCCGCATGATTCACGCCCCGCATACGGGCGCGGTCGTCAGCATCTCCGGCCTGCGCGGCCACTGCGTGGTGCCCTAAGGCTCACGCGGCATAGGCGCAACGCAAAATTGACTCGGCAAGCCCTCGGTCGCCATGCGGCCGGGGGCTTTTGCGTGCCGCCGGCATTGGTGTCAAGGCTCGCGCAAATTCCCTCTTCCTTTTTCGCGCGCTTGTGCTACTATATCCCCCGCTGCATTTGCAGCACCGGGATGTGGCTCAGCTTGGTAGAGCGCTCGCTTCGGGAGTGAGAGGTCGCTGGTTCAAATCCAGTCATCCCGACCAGATTAAAGGTCACGAACCCGCTGTATGTCAGCGGGTTCGTTTCGTATTGCCATGCAGGTGTGGAAGAAAACTCGTTTAACTGAGTCTCTTCTTTAATTTTGCAGGCAAGAATGGTAGGCTTGCAGCGCTGTCCCAACAGTAACGTACGCATGCAGTGAGTTTTGGAGGAATCGATTATGCATATCGGTCCTTTGGGTATGACTGAAATTATCGTTATTCTCGTCATCGTCCTGCTTATTTTCGGGCCCAAGAACCTGCCGAAGCTCGGCAAGGCCATTGGGCGCACGGTCAAGAACCTGCGTGACGGCATGGACGGCAAGAAGAACGGCGAAGACGAAGCCGATGCGGCGGATTATAAGAAGACCGACGAGGCCGTCGTCGAGTCTGTCGAAGACGCGGAGCCGAAGAAGACCAACACGGGTGAATAGCCTCTTTCGGGTCTGTCGATAGCGTAGGTATGAGAGCGGCGTATGCGGCTGAGAAGCTTGCATGCGCCGCCTGTTTTGGAAATGAAGGAGCCCAGTACCCATGGCAAGCAACAGCAACGACACCATTCTCACAAGTGAGGGCAAGGCGAAGCTCGAAGAAGAGCTGCATTACCTCGAGACGGTGAAGCGCGATGAGATCGGCGAGCGCATCCGCGTGGCGCGCGAGTTCGGCGATATCTCTGAAAACTCCGAATACGACGATGCGAAAAACGAGCAGGCGTTCACCGAGCAGCGCATCGCCCAGATCAACGAGATTCTTTCCAACGCGCAGGTCGTCGATGCTCCCAAGCGCGGCAACAAGGCCGTCATCGGCTCCACGGTCACGCTGGTCGATGCCAAGGGGCGCGAGCGCACCTTCACCATCGTCGGCGGCGCGGAAGCCGACGCCGCAGAGGGCAAGATTTCCAACGAGTCCCCCGTGGGCGCGGCGGTGCTCGGCCACAAGAAGGGCGACGAGATTTCCTATGAGGGGCCGACGGGCCGCAAGATGACGTTCACGCTCGCCAAGGTCGGTCACTAATGGCAGACGAGCAGACCGAAATCATCGACGACCCTATCGAGGTCAGGCGCAACAAGCGTGCCGCGCTTATCGCGGCGGGCGAGCAGCCCTATGGGCACAGCTTCAAGACAAGCGACCATGTGGCCGACTTGGAAGCCCGTTATGCGGAACTGCCGGATGGCGAGACGACCGAAGACGTCGTCACCGTCGCCGGGCGCATCATGGCGATTCGCCGTCAGGGCAAGATCGTCTTCATGGGGCTGAAGGACGCCACGGGGACAGTTCAGCTGTTCATTCGCATCAACAATGTGGGCGAAGAAGCGTTCGAGAAAATCAAAGACCTTGACGTGGGCGACTGGGTTGGCGTGGAAGGCGCGGTCATGCGTACGCGCCGCGGCCAGCTTTCCGTTGCGCCTACGAGCGTCGAGTTACTCTCGAAATCGCTTCGGCCGCTGCCCGAAAAATTCCATGGCCTGCAGGACAAAGAGCTGCGCTATCGTCAGCGTTACGTCGACTTGACGGTGAACGACGAAGTGAAAGAGACGTTCGTCAAGCGTTCGAAGATTGTCGCGGCGGTGCGCGCCTATTGTCAGGAGCAGGGGTATCTGGAAGTCGAGACGCCCATGCTGCACCCCATCATGGGCGGTGCCACGGCCAAGCCGTTCACGTCGCACTTCAACGCGCTGGACATGGAAGTCTACCTGCGCGTGGCGCCGGAACTCTACCTCAAGCGCCTGCTGGTGGGCGGGTTCGAGCGCGTGTTCGAGATCAACCGTTGCTTCCGCAACGAGGGCATGGACCTGACGCACAACCCCGAGTTCACGACTATCGAGGCGTATTGTGCGTTTTCCGACCTCGACGGCATGATGGATTTCGCCGAAGGCGTGTTCCGCGCTGCGGCTCTGGCCGCCAACGGCTCGCTGCAGTGCACCTACCAGGATCACGAAATCGACTTCTCCAAGCCGTTCAGGCGCGCGACCATGATCGAGCTCGCCAGCGAGGCGGCGGGGGAGGATGTCTCGTTCGAGCGCAGCTTGGAAGACCTGCGCGCGCTGGCGAGGAAATCCGGCGTCGAGGTGCAGGAGTCCTGGGGCAAGGGTAAGCTCATCTCCGAGATTTTCGAGGA
>CASDTD010000144.1 GCA_949283445.1 uncultured Coriobacteriia bacterium
GCCGCCCTGCATTCCCACGGGGCTCATGACCTGCGTGGCCTGGTCCGTCAGCGCGGGGATATCGTCTCCGCCGAAAGCCGCCACGTCGATTTCCGCCTTCTCCATAGCATATTCGAGGTCTGCGCCCTCGGGCACGACACCTGCCGCATACGCCGCTTCCTCGCCGTGCATGACCGGTGGCATTTCGGTGGTAACAGGGGCAAACGACCCGGTCGTGGAGGGGACGAGCGTCTCCACGGGGTTTTCCGTATCGACCTCGACGGGCCTTTCGACCGTATACTTCTCACGCTCTTCGGGGTCGAGCAGGCGCTTGGCCGTACCCAGCAAAACCGCGACGCCCGACGCGTTGTCATTGCCGCCCGCGATATAGGGCATGAACTTGTTGGCGACGATACAGCCAGCCGCGCCCAGCAGATACAGACAACCGACGAGCGAGATAATCCACAGGACCAGATCGACGACATCGGGCCAGGGCAGGGGCAAGAACCTGATGATGGCCAGCACCAAAACGGCCAGCGCGTCGTAGAAGATGATCTTGCGCATGAGCGGGGTCTTCTGCACGAGCTGGGGCATGACTTCGGGCTGCGCGCGCACCGTGTCGACATGCGCCATGATGACGACCTTGCGGCGGCGCGATTCACGCGCCATGCTCGAGGGAACGTAGCGCGCCACGACGTTTTGCGAGACACCGCCCGCGCGCATCTTCGAAAGCAGAGGCTTGTTGTTGTGCTCGGCATAGTAGACGACCACGCCCGCTATGATGAGCACGATGCCGATGAGGAACATGGTCACCGCGATGCCGGGCACGAAAATGCCCACGCCCGTGATGAGCGTTCCCAGCGTTATGAGGAGAAACGCGATGGCATACGGCCAACGCACGCCCGTCGGCGTCGCGAATTCGTCGACGTCGACCTCAAGGCCCTCGTCTGTCAGTTCTTGCGCAATGTACAAGGAAGACTGATGTTCTTCCTCGGTGCTCACCGGGCGCGGGCCGATCTGATCGGCAAGCACCTTCACATATTCCATGAGTTCGGCCATTGGCCCTCCTCTTTGGGGTTACACGTTTCTAACCGCTTATTCTATCGTAACGCTGAAAAACGTGTTATTGCAGGTGATAACGACCATCTGACTCAATCAACGTAATAGGAACACCAAACAGGCGGCGCAGGCGCTGCGTCGTGAGCAGGTCTTCCTTCTTGCCGTCCGCCACGATGTGCGCATCTTGCAGCAGCACGACGCGTTCGAACTCGGGCACGATGTCGGCGACGTCGTGCGTGATGAGCATGATGGTGTGCCCCGCCTTCGCAAGCGCGGAAAGCGACTGGCGCAGGTTCCACATCGCCTCCGGGTCCAGCCCCGCACAGGGTTCGTCGAAAATCAGCACGCGAGGCGCGTTGATAAGCGCGCGAGCGATGAGCGCGCGGCGCACCTGCCCGGTGGAAAGCGTGAGCATATCGCGGTTCGCCAAGCTGGCGATGCCAATCTCGCGTAGGGCCTGATGCGCCTTGGCGACCTGCTCGTCGGACGCTGCCAGATGGTAGGGCACGCCCACGCTGCCGAAAAAGCCGCCGAGCACGATGTCGAGCACCGTGCGGTGCACGAGCATGCGGTCCTGTACGCTCGTCGAGACGACGCCCACCGTCTGGTTGATTTCCTGAACCGACGCGCGGGGGTTGCCCATGAACACGACGGGGTTGTCGTCGTGGTACAAGGGCAGCATCTCGCGCGTGAACAGTTTGATGAGCGTGGACTTGCCCGAGCCGTTGGGGCCCAAGATGACGATGTGCTCGCCTTCGGTGACGACGAAATCGTCCACGTCGAGAATATAGCGTCCGTCGCGGCGCACCCGGGCGTTGTGCAGTCGGAGCAGTTCCTGTGCCATGCGCGTACCTTCTTTCAAACGGCGCTGAGGGCTACTTGCCCAAGGCGCGAGCGCGCTCCTTCTTGCGCGCCACCTTGCCCAGCGTGCGCTTGCGCAGGCGTATGGACTTGGGCGTGATTTCCACCAGTTCGTCGTCGGCAATGTACTCGAGCGCCTCTTCCAGCGTGAACTTGACCGGCGGCGTGAGCAGGATGGCTTTGTCCGCCGTGGAAGCGCGCTGGTTGCCCAGCTGCTTGGTCTTGGAAACGTTGACATCCATGTCGTCTTCCTTGGCGTTCTCGCCGACGATCATGCCCTCATAGCACTCGTCGCCCGGCTCGACGAACATCGTGCCGCGCTGCTGCAGCGTGTCCAGCGCGTAGGCGACGGCTTTGTCGTTGGACATGGCGACCATGACGCCGTTCTTGCGCCCGCCGGCCTCGCCGCGGATGGGCCCGTACTCGCTGAAACGGTGGCTGAACACGGCTTCGCCGTGGCTCACGTTCAGAATCTTGGTGCGCAGGCCCATGATGCCGCGCGTGGGAATCTTGAAATCGAGCACGGTTTGGTCGCCGTGCGTCGCCATGTTCGTCATCTCGCCGCCGGCGGTGCCGAACAGCTCGATGATCTTGCCCGAGTACTGGTCGGGCGTCTCGACGTTGGCGTCTTCGATGGGCTCCATCTTCACGCCGTCGATGGTCTTGTACAGCACGCGGGGACGGCCCACCTGGAACTCGAAGCCCTCGCGGCGCATAGTCTCCATGAGGACGGACAGGTGCAGAATGCCGCGCCCGGCCACCTCGATGCCGCTTTTGTCCTCGAGCTCGGTGATGCGCATGGAGATGTTGGCCTCGTTCTCGCGCATCAGGCGCTCCTTCAGCTGGCGGCCGCCGACGATGTCGCCCTCCTGCCCCACCAGCGGGCTCGTGGAAGCCTCGAACACGACCGACAGCGTGGGCTCCTCAACCTCGATGGGGGCCATCTCGACGGGATTTTCGACGTCGGTGACCACATCGCCGACGTCCGCATCGTCCACGCCCACGACAGCGATGATGTCACCCGCCTCGGCGCTTTGCGCCTCCTGACGGCCCAGCGCCTCGAAGGTGTACAGCTTCTTGATGGTGGTGGTGTAGCGCTCGCCCGTGTCGTTTTTGATGACCAGGACCTCATCGCCTTCGTGAATGGAGCCGGAGAACAGGCGGCCCGTGCCGATGCGGCCCACGTAATCGGAATGGTCGACCGTGCAGATCTGCATCGCGGTCGGGCCCTGCGGGTCCACGTCAGGCGCGGGGATGTATTCGAGGATGGAATCGAGCAGCGGGTACATGTCCATATTGCCGTCGTTGACATCGTAGCGGGCGTACCCGTTGACCGCGCTGGCATAGATGACCTGGAAGTCGAGCTGCTCGTCGCTGGCGCCCAGCTCCATCATGAGCTCGAACACTTCGTCGAGCACCTCGTCAGGGCGTGCGCCGGGACGGTCAATCTTGTTGAGCACGACGATGGGCTTCAAGTCGATGGCCAGCGCGTGCTTCAGGACGAAACGCGTTTGCGGCATGGGGCCTTCGAAGGCGTCCACCAGCAGCAGTACGCCATCAGCCATCTTCAAAACGCGCTCGACCTCGCCGCCGAAGTCGGCATGGCCTGGCGTGTCGATGACGTTGATCTTCACGTCCTTGTAGCGGATGGAGACGTTCTTGGAAAGAATGGTGATGCCGCGCTCGCGCTCTTGGTCATTGCTGTCGAGCACGCGCTCCTCGACCTTCTGGTTTTCACGGAACACGCCAGCCGTGGCAAGCAGCTTGTCGACGAGCGTCGTCTTGCCGTGGTCGACATGGGCGATGATGGCGATATTGCGAATATTCTCTTGAAGCATCCCTTGTTCTTTCGTTTCTCGTCTCTATGGTCAAATTCACAATATTTCAGGATAGCACGAGCACGAGAAAGCAGCCAACAACGACCGCAGACGGCAAGTGATGTTGCGGACAAAGCATGACAGAGAGTCGCATCGAATAACACACTTCGCAGATAGGTGGGCACGGAACAGATATTTCGGGAAACACACGCAGATGGGTGAATTCCCGACACTCGCACGCACGTTTTCCCACAATTGGGTGGGTGGGCGACAAACAGAGCCCCTATACGGCCCATATATGTCGCGGAATCACCTGTCTGCGCTCGGAAGTGCGAAATCCTGTCGGAAAATCACCTGCTTGCAGGCAAGGGAGCGCGGACGGGAGTCACCCGAACAGCAGCTCCTCGGCACCGGCAGGGTATGGGTCAGTTACCTCGATGCCGCCGTCATCGGCGCGGCGATAGAGGACGTAGCCGCTCCAGGCATTGTCCATGCCACGTTCCGCGAACTCGAACAGCAGCGCCGCATGCCCCTCATCGGCCTCGTCTTCTTGCACGAACCCG
>CASDTD010000145.1 GCA_949283445.1 uncultured Coriobacteriia bacterium
GGCAGCGGGTCTTCGCCGAACTGGCGGAACATCGTGGAGTACAGCTCCACGCGGCCGGTCGGGGTGTTGAAGCCGCGCTCGCCGTCGGGGCGCAGACGACCGGTCTCGTACTTGCGGTAAGAGACGTCGCGCTGGATGCAGACCTTCTCCTTGAGGTCCTCGTACTCCCAGTTGTGACCCAGGCGGAAGTCGGCGCGGAACTCTTCGAAGTTCGCGTACTTCTCATAGGGCTTCGGGTTGATGCGGCAGCCGAGCTCGTACTGGATCTCCAGGTCGCCCTTGGTCTCGCCCACGGTGACGGCCTTGGTGACGGAGCCCACCATGTTGGGGGAGGCACCGTAGTGCGTGCCCACGCAGGACTCGCGCTCGGCGAAGGTCGCCAGCGGCAAGATGACGTCGGCGCAGCACTGGATGGTCGGGGTGATCCAGCAGTCGGCGGCAAAGACGAAGTCGAGCTTCTGCATGGCGTCGTGCCAACGCTTGGGCTGCGCGGCGCAGGTGCCGGCCAGCAGGTTGGTGGAGGCGATGAAGCCCGCCTTGAGCGGATAGGGCTCGCCAGTCTCCATAGCCTCGAGCGTGAGGTCGGCGTGCGAGTTCAAGACCATGCCGACGTAGGCGGGGTACTCTTCCAGGCCGATGATCTTGCGCTGCAGGTCGGGGCCGAGTTCTGCCCAGCCGAAGCCCAAGTCGCCCAGGGAGTCGTTGACGTCGCCCAGCAGCTGGCCACCGGGGATGTCCAGGTTGCCGGTGATGGCCTCGAGGGCCAGGATGCAGTGGCCGGCCTGGGCGCCGTTGGCCTTCTGGTCGATGGCAAGACCCCACAGGATGGCGGCGTTGGCGGCGTTGGCGTACATGCGCGTCGCGGCATAGATGTCCTCGACGTCGACTTCGCAGATTTCCGCGGCCTTTTCCGCCGGCATTTCCTTGACGCGGTCGGCGAGCTGCTCGAAGCCGTAGCAGTACAGCTTCACGAAGTCATGGTCGTACAGGTCTTCGCTGATGATGATGTTCAGCATGGCCATGCCCAGGGCGGCGTCGGTGCCGGGGCGGATCGGCAGGTGGTAGACGGCGCGCGTGGCGAGCCAGTTGGTGCGCGGGTCGATGGAAATCAGCTTGCTGCCGCGCTTCATGCAGTCGATGACGGAGTGGCCGAAGAAGCCGTCGCCGTTGGAGGGCAGGGGTTCCTTACCCCAGGTGATCATGACCTCGGGCACCTTGTAGGCCGGGTCGTCGTAGCGCAGGGGCAGACCGCCGGCATAGTCCATTTCGGGGTAGGTGACGCCGGCGACGTAGGTCGCGGCGGCGACGCGCGGAATGTAGCAGGCGTAGCCGGACTGGGTGTAGCAGGCGTTCGGCGTGCCCAGCATTGCCTGGCCGTAAGGCCCGCACATCGGGCCGCCCTCGCGGCCGGTGCCGCTGAAGACCACGACGGACTCGCGGCCATATTCGGCCTGAATGCGCTTGATGTTCTCCTCGATGATGTCGTAGGCCTCATCCCAGCTGCAGCGCTCCCAGGCGTCTGCCTTGCCGCGGTCGGCCTTAGCGCGCTTCATCGGGTAGATGACGCGGTCGGGGTGGTAGGTCATGTCCTTCAGCGTGAGGCAGCGCACGCACAGGCGGCCCTGCGTGATCGGCTGGTTCTCGTCGCCTTCCACCTTGACGAGCTTGCCCTCATCATCCACATAGAATTTGATGCCACAGCCTACCGGGTGGCAGCCGGGTGCAGACCATGCGCAGCCACGGGTGACGGTCAGGCCGTCTTCCTCGAAGCGCCATGGCTTATCGAGGTCGTTTTTGAACTCCTCGATACCGCTGTCGATCTTTGGTCGTGTCGTCATAGCTCTCCCATCTCTCAGATGCAACGCCCAAACGGTGCGTTGACTTCATCCTAGGCAGATGGGGCGGGCGGAACTATCGTGCGCGATTTCGTAAACAGGCGCCAGGGGGCTCATCGCATCGTTCGCGCAGTACGATGCGATGGCTCATACCGGGGATGACGTGGGGTTTAGGCGCGCGTTGCCAGCAGCGGCGTGAGCGTGCCCTTGGCCAGCAGCGTCACCTTGTGCGTGGCGCGCGAGATGGCGGTGTAGAGGCGCCGGCGTGCCAGCGGGGTGTCGGGGTACACGTCGGCTTGCGCGTCGGGAATGATGACGTGGTCGAACTCCAACCCCTTGGCAAGCGCCAAGTCCAGCAACACGACGCCGCTTTCGGGCAGCGGGTCGTCTTCGTGCATGATCTGCACGTCGTCGGGCAGGTGCTTGGCCGTCCACTTCAGGATGCCGCGGTCGGAGGTGATGATGGCGGTCAGGCCGTATTCCTCGCGCGCCTTGCGCACCAGCGAGCGCAGGACGTTGCGGTGGATGTCCTCATGTGGGTATTCCGCAATCTCGGGTTCTGTGCCGGCGCGCTGTACCGATGAGGTCTTGCGCCGTTCGCCTTCGTCGAGCAGCTGCGTGAAGAGCGCGGTGATTTCCGGGGAGGAACGGTAGCTCGTCATCAGACGGCATTCGTCGGCGCTGCCCCGGCGCGCCTCGAACAGCGCGCGGATCTGCGCGAAGCTCGCCGTGCCTTCGCGTATAGCCTGGTGCTCGTCGCCTAAAAGCAGGAAGTGTGCGGCGTCGAAGTAGCGCTCCAGGCACATGAGCTGCGCTTCCGTGTAATCTTGCACCTCGTCGATCATGACGTAGCGCGCCTGGTGGGCGGTGTTTCCCGCGATGAGCGTGTTGAGGTACAGCCACTCCAGGCCGTTCAGGTCGCTTGCGCCCAGCATGCGCATGCCGATGCGGTCGATGCGCAGCCAGCTTGCGGCGTCGATGTCCTCGTGCGCGCACGAGTACCGGGCGGCGACGTAGGTCTTGGCCGCTGCCAAGATTTCCTCTTCGCTTTCTGCGGAAAGCGGGCTTCCGAAGATGTCGATTTGCTCGTCGATGTCCAGCGAGAGCATCTCGTCTTGCACGCTCTCGTCGCTTGCCAGCTGCGCGAGGCGTTTGTCCAGGCGGTCGTGCAGTTCGTCGTTGACGATGGAGACCAGGCGCGGGCCGACGGGGATGCGCTGGTACTTCTGCACGAGGCTTGCCGCCTGGCGCGCTTTCACCAGCACGCGCTCGCCTGCGCGTATGTCGCGGAAGTCCCGCGGCTCGAGCTCCAGTTCCGCCACGCCGGCTTCGAGCTGTTCCAGCGTTTTCGCGCTCGTGGAAAGCCCCAGGCCGCGATCGGCCAGCCCCAGCTTCTCGATGAAGCTGCGCCAGGTGAAGATGCGCGGGTTTCTCTCGCCCATGTTGGGCAGCACCTCGTCGATGTAGCGCTCGAAGACGGGGTTGGGCGTGAGCAGGTAGACCTGGCTCGGGTCGAGGTTCTCGCGCTGGCGGTAGAACAGGTAGGCGATGCGCTGCAGCAGCACGGAAGTCTTGCCCGAGCCGGCGATGCCGTTGACGATGAGCACGGGCGCGTCCTCGTGGCGCACGACCTCGTTTTGCTCTTTTTGGATGGTGGCGGTGATGGCCTGCAGTTTTTCGGAGTGGCGCTGCGACAGCGACTGCAGAAGAAGCGGGTCTTCGATGGCGACGGTCGTGTCGAAATAGGAGTTGAGATGGTCGCGCTCGATGTCGAACTGTCGGCGCAACTCGAGCTCGACGTCGATGACCCGCCCATTGGCGGTGTAGCTGGTGGGGCCGTTTTCCTGGTTGTAATAGGTTTCCGCGACGGGGCTTCTCCAGTCGATGATGAAGTGACGCTGCGTTTCGTCGGTGGCGCCACAGCTGCCCAGGTAGATGTCACGCGTCTTGCCGGTCTTGGAAAACTTCAGGCGCACTTTGGCGAAGTACGGCTGGCGCAAGAGCAGCTCGTTTCGGGCGAGCTCCTCTTCCACAAGGCTGCTCGTGCGCGTGTAGCTGTCGATGAGGTTGTTGATGGACATAAGCTCGGCCATGGACTCGGTGTGGATGTCGTCCATGGTGTCGAGTGCGCGCTCGTCGCGGTAGTCGCCGATGTCTTCGGCCGCCTCGCGACGCGTCGTCTCCAGACGCTCTTCCAGCTGCTCGTGCAGCTGCCCGAGTTTCGCGTAGGTTTGGTTCAGGTGTTCTTGTTCTTCCCTGTACACGTTGTCTTGCATGTGCCCTCCGTTACGTGCTCTCCCGAAAAACGGGACAGAATACTCTAGCGCATCGGGAGGGCACAGTGCACGGGGAAACGGGGATGATTACCCAATCGTCACGCCTTCGGGAAGCTCGATGTCGCGCCAGGACTCGTCTTCGTCTTCCTCGTCTGCTTCGGGCGCAGCGGGCTTTGCCTCGGGTTTCGGCTGCCCGAAGACGGCATCGAAGGCCGCGAAGCTGCCGCGCGGCACGGCGAACACGACGTGCTCGAACACGCCGGGGTGCGCGTCGAGCCAGGTCTTGATGAGGCCGGCGACCTGCGCATCGTCGTTGCCCTGCGGGCCGCAGCCGAACGCGCCGCAGATGAGCGTTGCTGCGCCTTTGGTGGCGGCGACGCGCAGCATGGCCTCGATGCGGAAGGCGAGTGCCTGGTCGCAGCCTTCGACGGAGCGGTTGTTCTCCAGGGCGCGTTTGCGGTTGGGCGCGGCGATAACGACGACATCGGCCGTGCGCAAGGTGCCCGCATGCGAGAAGGCCACGTCGCTCAGGTACAGGGCGCGGTCGCTGAACAGCAGGCCGCTTTCCCAGCCACGGTTTTTCTCGTAATAGGCGTCTCTCAGGCCGCACAAGATGGGGTAGAGGTTGCTTTCGGAGCAGAGCACCTGCTCGGGGCCGAACGCGCCGCCCTCGTAATTGCCGCCGGGGCGCGTGAAGGCGCCGGCGTCAATGACGACGGCGGAGCCTTTGACCGCGTACAGTGCCTTAGTCGCGAAATCCGTCGTCACGCTCGTCTTGGTCTGCTCGAAGGCTGGCTCGGGGATGTCCAGCTCACGGCCCTGGCCGTCTTCGTAGATGCACGCGGATGCTATACTCGCCTTCGTCTCGGAAGCGAACACGTTGTTCATGAGCGCGATGTGCTTTGCTGCCTGTGCAGCGCGCTGGTCTTTGTCTGGCATGTCTCAACTCCTCGGGTGTATTGCGCTTGCTGGTAGGGATTCTATGCCATTGCGTGCGCTTCATGCTAGAAAACGCACGCGCAACACGTGTCTCACGCCAGAAAACGTGCGCGTGGTGACCTCGGGAAAGCGATTCGGATGTCACCACGGCACCGGAATTTGGCGACGCGTGAGCAAAAGCTTCGATTTGGCAGGGATTTCCGCAAATCGAGGCAAGCAAAAGGTCACCAGGAGCCTGTTTTCTGGCGTGGGCGCGCGGAACCCGCTCCTACGCCTCCAGCAGCTCTTCGACGAAGCCGACACGGTATTCCTCGAACACGGCCTCGCCGCGGTCTTGCGTGGCGTCGAGGTCGACGTCTGCCGCGATGCCGAAGTCGTCGTCGCCGTTTTCGTCGTGGAACATCTGGCGCACGTGCCAGACATGCTGTGTCTGCTCGTCGGCCTCGTCGATAGTCAGAAAGCGTGTCGAGCGGGCATCGCCGTCCAGCAGCACCTCGTCATGCGCCTCGTAGAAGGCATCGAGCGCCTGGTTCCAACGCGCTTCGCGCCAGCCCCACTCCTCGTCGAGTGCACCCAGCGCTGCAGCGTCTTCGCGTGCGGCAGCGCGCACGCGCGCGAACAGGGCGTTTCTCACCAGCAAAGTCACGGCGCGGCGGTCGTGCACGACGACGTCTGCTCGGTCGGGCGGTGCGGCGTCGAGCCCCTCGCCATCCGAGGCACCCGTGCCCGCCCATTCGTCGAGCAAGCTGGAGTCGGTCGTGCGCACCACGAAGCCGAGCCAGCTGACGATGTCGTCGAGCTGCTCGTTTCGTTTTTCCGGCGGCACGGTGCGGTCGAGCACGCGGTAGGCATCCGACAGGTAGCGTAGCAGCGTGCCTTCGCTTTTCGCGATGCCGTAGCGGGCGATGTAGCCTTTGAAATCCGAAGCGGATTCCAGCATGTCGCGCAGTACCGATTTCGGAGACAGCCGGTAGTCGTTGGCCCAGGGCACCTGTTCGCAGTAGGTGTGGAAGGCGGGGTACAGCAACTCTTCGAGCGGTTTGGGGTAGGTGACCTCGGCCAGCCGCTCGATGCGCTCGTCGTAGTCGATGCCTTCCGCCTTCATGGCGGCCACAGCGGCATCGCGCGCAGCACGTTCCTGTGCGCGCAGCACCTGCCAGGGGTCTTCTAGGGTCGCTTCGACCATCGACACGACGTCGTAGGCGTAGGTCTCGCTCTGGTCGTCGAGCAGCTCGAGCGCCGCGAGCAAAAACGGCGAAAGCGGCTGGTCAAGCGCGAAGTCTTCGGGGAGCTCCACGGTCAGCGTGTAGACGTCGCTGCCGTCGTCTCCGGTGTCTTTCACCACGACGCCGGCGGTCATGAGCGTGGCGAAAATCTCGTCGGCACGTGTCTTGAGCTTGGCTTTCTGCTCGTCGCTTTGCGCGGAATCCTCGATGAGGCGGTGCGTGCGCGTCCAGGCGTCGCCGCCCTGTTCCACTTCGGCCAGCACCATGGAATGCGTGATGCGCAGATGCGGGCGCAGCGTCTCGGGCTGCGTGGCAATGAGATGCTCGAAGTTTTCCTTCTTCCACCCCACGAAGCCCTTCGGCGGCTGTTTCACCTTGATCTTACGCGCCTTCTTGGGGTCGCCGCCCGCTTTCGTGAGGGCGCGGGCCTTCTCGATGTCGGTTTCGGTCGCTTCGGCGATGACGCGCCCTTCCGTGTCGAAGCCGGCACGTCCGGCGCGCCCGGCAATCTGGTGGAACTCGCGCGCGTTCAGACGGCGCTGCCGGTTGCCGTCGTATTTCGCGAGCGCCGTGAGCACGACGGTGTGGATGGGCACGTTGATGCCGACGCCCAGCGTGTCGGTGCCGCAGATGACGGGCAGCAGCCCTTGCTGCGCGAGCTTCTCCACGAGCAGGCGGTAGCGCGGCAGCATGCCCGCGTGGTGCACGCCGACGCCGTTTGCCAGCAGACGGCGCAGCGCCTTGCCGAAGGCCGTGTTGAACGACGTGCCCTTGAGGGCGTCTTTGATCTGCTCGCGCTGCTCTTTCGTGGAGACGCCGTAGCTCGCCAGCGATTGCGCGCTCTTGAACGCGGCGTCTTGCGCGAAGTGCACGATGTAAAGCGGCGCTTCGCCGTTGCGCAGCGCAAGCTCGACGGTGGCCTCGAGCGGCGTTTCCACGTATTCGTATTCCAGCGGCACGGGGCGGGGCGCGTCGGATATGTCGGTGACCGTGCGCCCGGTGCGCTTCTCGAGCGCCTCGGCAATCGAGCTCATGTCGCCCAACGTGGCGCTCATAAGCAAAAACTGCGTATGCGGCAGCGTGAGCAGCGGTACCTGCCAGGCCCACCCGCGGTCGGAGTCGCCGTAATAGTGGAACTCGTCCATGGCTACGCAGCCGATGTCGGCGTTTTCGCCCTCGCGCAGCGCGTCGTTGGCCAGGATTTCGGCTGTGCAGCAGATGACGGGCGCGGAGGTGTTGATGGTGGAATCGCCCGTGATCATGCCGACGTTGTCCTTGCCCAGGATGTCGACGAGCTGGAAGAACTTCTCGCTTACCAGCGCCTTGATGGGGGCGGTGTAGTAGGCGCGCCTGCCCTGGGCCATGGCCATAAAAAGCATGCCCAGCGCGACGAGGGATTTCCCCGAGCCCGTGGGCGTGCCCAGGATGACGTGGTCGCCGGCGGCGAGGTCCATGAGGGCCTCCTCCTGGTGCTCCCACAGCTCGATGCCGCGGTCCTCGCACCAGGTCAGGAAGCGCTCGAACGCCTCGTCTGCCGTGAGCCACGCCTCTGGCTCGGAGCCGTCCTCGGGCAAAAACCAGCTGGGGGAGAGGGCGCCAAGCGACCCCGCCTCGCCCACGCCGTCGGTTCCAGCGGCAAAAGAGCTGGCGCTCGTGCGGGCGGGCGCCGCCGTCGCGCCGCCGTCGACGCTTCCTCGGGCTATGCGATGCGATTCTGTACTCATCCGGGCTGCTCCCGTCGTGTAGCGTGTGGTGTTCGTTGTGATTGAGTTCATTATGAGCCATGAGACGTCGCGCGTCGCGGTGTATGGCGCGAGTCGTGGCGCTTGCGGCGCCGCGGGGTCGTCAGTGCTTCTGGCGGGCGCCCATCGCCGCCCGGCGACGGCGGTTGATGAAGTTTCTCACGGCGTCTTCCATGCCGAGTGGGACGTAGTCAAGGTTTTCAAGGTCATCCGGCAGGTAGGACATGAGGCTGGGGTCAGCCTCGAGGGCGCTTTCGAGCTGCTCGCACGAAGGGGCGTCGCCGGGCGTGGCGCAAACGCCCCAGACGCGTGCACCGCGATCGACGAGGCGAGACTCGTATTCCGTAGTGGGGAGCTCGGGATGCTCGGCACGTGTGTCGTCGGAGGTCCAAAGCGTTTTGTATCCAGCCGCTGCGAGCTGGGTGAGGGTCCAGTCTCGCAGGGGCTGGCTGTCGGTACGCAAGGTTATGGTCCCGCCCGGTGCGAGCACGCCCCGATAGGCGTCAAGCCTGGCGGCGGTTGTCAGGCGACGCCGGACGTCGTGTGCGCGCGGAAAGGGCGTCGAGAAGTTGAGCGTGATGCCGCTGAGCTCGCCCTTGGCGAATACGCGCGGCACCGAGTCGGCTCCTCGCGGAATGGCGAGCACGTTGGGCAGCCCGCTCTCGAGAATGTATTGCGCGGCATAGGCGATGCAGAGGGGCTCGGCGTCCATCCCTAGAAACAGGGTGTCGGGACGCTGGCGTGCCGCCTGGATGATGTAGGCGCCCTTGCCGCACCCAAGGTCGAGCTCGACATGGTCAAAACGTCGGTGCCGACAGGGGCTGGCGGAGGAGTCGGGCGCGTCCTCCCGCATCTTCGTCTGTCCATCCCGCCTGCGATCGCACGCACCGCTCCGAAGCGGGTAGCACGCTTCCGCCCACCGCCCCGCAAGCGATTCGGGATGGGTTTCAAAGCCGTCGGCATAGCGCTCGAGCCGCTCTTCGAGCACGAAGTTCTTAGGTGTTCGGATGTGGGTGACTCCCATGGCTTCCTTTCGCGGTGATGCCTGCTTGCGCGGATGGACGCCGATGCGCCGCGAGGGCGCTATGCGCGCCTGAGCATGATATACCGGTTGAGGTCGCCCGTCTTGCCGTCGGCTGAGAACCTGCATATCTCCGCAGCGAGTCCTACGGGCAGCTCCGAGATGAGGGCATCGACCTCGGAGTCGGTGAAGCTGTGGCAGTAGCGAAGGCTGCGGGGGCTGTCCTGCCAGCCAAGGAGCCAGTCGCCGTCTTCTAGGGCGCAGGCAGCCTCCTGGGGAAGGAGGCGTTCTCGCATGGCGAGCGCGGTCGTCTCTCGGGCCTTGCGTGCGAGGCGCGGGTCCCTCATGAATTGCCAGTACGAAACCGCTATCAGCCCGCCGGGCTTTGTGAGCTCGATGAGGGACCGAAGGATGTGCAGCCGCAGAGTGAAGCCCGGGATATGGTGCATGAAGCCAAAGCAGCAGCTCAAGTCATAGTTCCCGTGCGCCGCGATGCGCTCGAGGCGCTGCTGCGCGCCGTCGAGCGCCGCTTGCAGCGCGTCGAGCTGGATATAGTCGCGCCGCATGTGCCGCGAGGCCTGGGACGCGGTGGCGGGGAAAGCGTCGCAGGAGTCGACGCCGCAGTACACGATGTCCCTATGGGGGAGCGCGCTTTCTAAAAACGATGCCAGGCGTTGGTTGCCGCAGGCCATGTCCAGGATGCGCACGGGATCGCCCGCCGCGCGTCCCTCTAGGCACTCGCGGCAAAAGGTGCGCGCGACTTCTTGCCAGCCTTGCCAGGGCGCGGACCTCGTCTCGGAAAAGGAGGAGGCGTTCTCGCGATAGAACGTATTGTTGAGTTCGATAAGCGCCCTCGCGCCGCGATCGTCCACATCGTCCTCCCGGAGCCTGCGTTTTCCATAGATGCATATTATCCGAGGTTAGGGCGGGTTTTATGCAGGCAAAAATGTGTTGGAAATGTGAATCGTCGCGAGAGCGTCGAAATCTGTGCAAAAAATCGTTTTGTCGGTCGTTCCACGTAAGATTTCATGGTCGACAAAGCGACTTTTTGAACAAGAACTCCCTCTCGTGTGCAAAAAATCGATGTATCGGTCGTGCATGCACATCCAATGCGACCGACAAAACGACTTTTTGCACAGATGAACCCTCCTTCGAGATTTTTTGAAGAACGCGCGAGCGCGCATGTGGGTTCACGGCGGAAAGGATGGGGCTCGTCGCTCGCCGGCGCGTCCTAGACGCGACTCTAGCCCGGATCCGTTCAGGCGGGCGAGCCGTCTGCCGCGGCGAAGAGCGGGGGTAAGGCCTCAGATGAGGAGAGGCTCCCGCTCAAGGGGGAAGGTGCTCGGGCGGCGCAACAGAATGCGCCAAGCATAGTAGAATCCCAGGTATGGAACACATTATCGAACAGATTCTCGAGATGCTTCGCGCGGGGGATGCGGTTGACGACCGCGTGCTCGTCAAGCTCATCCACGCCGAGGCGAGACGTGCCGGCGGCGACAAACGCGCATTTGCGAAGCGTCGCCTCTTGCCGTTTTACCAACACGTCAAGCGCGACGAGCCCGAGCGATGGAAGGGCTGGGGCATTTCGTTCGAACTGGAGGAACGCCTGCTCAAGGTGCTTCGCATGAAGCCGCGGCGGTCTGCATCGGGGGTCGCCACCATTACGGTGATCACCAAACCGTGGCCGTGTTCCGGCTCATGCCTGTTCTGCCCCAGCGATATTCGCATGCCGAAGAGCTACCTTGCCGACGAGCCGGCGTGCGCGCGCGCCGAGCAGGCGTGCTTCGACCCCTACCTGCAGGTGTCGGCGCGCCTGACCGCGCTCAGCCAGATGGGCCACGCGACGGACAAGATCGAGCTCATCGTGCTGGGCGGAACATGGAGCGATTACCCGCGCGACTACCAGGTGTGGTTCATGACCGAGCTGTTTCGAGCCCTGAACGACGACGCGGTCGCGGGGGTGGCGGCAAATCCGCTGCTCAGAGGCTTCGCAGAAGATGCGGGGCACGATTCGGTGCGCGCCGACGGGGCATGCGCCGACGCTTCGGTTCCCCCGGGGGTCGCTCGCAGGCGCGAGCAGCTCTGCCGGTGCGGTCTCATGTCCGCAGCCGACGAGGCACATCCCCGGGCGCTGGTTCCCCCGGCGGCACGTGCCGCCCAGCATGCCATCGACGAGGGGCGCATGTCCTACAACGAGGCCTTTCGACAGGTGTATGGCGCGAACGACGCATGGGGCGATGCCGCCGCGTGGCAGCGTGCGACCTTTGAGCAGCTGGAGCGCGAGCAGCGCCGCAACGAGACGGCGCGCCACCGCGTGGTGGGCCTTGTCATCGAGACGAGGCCGGATGCGATTTCCCCGCAGGCGCTCGCCCTTATCAGGCGCATGGGCGCCACGAAGATCCAGATGGGCGTGCAGAGCGTCGACCAGGAAACGCTTGACGCCAATGGCCGCGGAATACAGGTGGCACAGATCGAGCGGGCGTTCTCGCTCCTGCGCCTCTTTGGGTTCAAGATACACGCGCACTTCATGGTGAACCTGCTGGGCGCCACGCCCGAGGGCGACGTGCTGGATTATCAGCGCTTCGCTACGGCCGACGCGTTTCAGCCCGACGAGGTCAAGCTGTATCCTTGCGCGCTCATCGCGAGCTCGCGTCTGAGCGAGCGCTACGAGGACGGTAGCTGGCGGCCCTATGGCGAGGACGAGCTGGTCGACGTCTTGACGCGCGACGTGCTCGCGACCCCGGCATTTACCCGCGTCTCGCGCATGATCAGGGACTTTTCTTCGAAGGACATCGTTGCGGGCAACAAGAAGCCAAACCTGCGGCAGATGGTGGAAGACAGGCTCCGCGCATCGAACGAGCGGGTTCAGGAGATACGTTTCAGAGAGATCGCGACGAGCGAGGTGTCCCCGGGCGAGCTCCGGCTTCAGGTGGTGCCCTACGAGACGAGCACGACAAGCGAGCGCTTCTTGCAGTGGGTGACGTCCGAGGGCCGCATCGCCGGCTTTCTGCGCCTGTCGCTTCCGCAGGACGATGCGGTCCGGGCGCTTGTCGAGGAACTTGCAGGCGCTGCCGGGCAGACGGGCAGGCGGGACAGGGATGCGGGCGCCGGCGAGGACGAAGGCATTTCTGCGTCCTGGTCGAAGCCGATGCCTGTCGTCGCGCCCGGCGAGGCCATGATTCGCGAGGTGCACGTGTACGGCATGGCTGCGCGCGTGGGCGAGGAGGGGTCGGCGGCCCAGCATCATGGGCTCGGGCGCAACCTTGTCGAGCGCGCATGCGAGATGGCGCGCGAGGCGGGCTTTGCGCGCATCAACGTGATCAGCGCCGTGGGCACGCGGGAATACTATCGTCACCTTGGGTTCTATGATCACGGGTTATACCAGCAGAGGAGGCTCTGATGGACGGGGGCGGGGGCGGCAAAGACCGTCTGGCAGATGGCGCGAGGACGGGTTCCGGGCAGGGCTCGCGAGAGTCGGGCGCGGCGGGCCGCGAGATAGAGGGCCCTGGCATCGCGGCGGAAGGGGCGTCAGCTAGGGTCGAGGCACGCGAGGCGGCAAAGCCCGAGCCTGCCTGTCGATGCGGCGTCAATCGCGATGGCCTGGAGGAGCTTCAAAAGGTCCCCGGCATGGACCAGGCGTTGCGCATCGCTGCCGCGGTCGCCGTGACGCTGGCGGCGGCCCTCGCCTTTTATATGGCACGGCTTCCGGTGCCCGCCATCCTCGTCCTCGTTGCGCTCATCGTCGTGGGCGTCGTCTATCTCAGCCTTGACGTGCATGCAGCGCGCACCGCGCAAGGGCGCGCCCTCATCTACACGCGGCGCGTTTCTGGCACCCCGATGCGCGTCTTGAGGCAGGGCGGGGTGTATCAATCTGCGACGTATCTGGGGCGGCGCCGCTTCGAGCCGGTCTTTGCCTACCATCGTGCCTTCGACGTCATGTTCGATCTGGAGGAGTCGCTGCGCGCTGCGGGCGGCCATGGCATACGGCGGGTGCTTGCGCTCGGCGGAGGGGGATACGCATGGCCAAAACATGCCCTGACCGAGCATCCGGGCCTCGTCATGGATGTTGTCGAGATCGATCCCGCGGTCGAGCAGGTCGCGCGACGTTGGTTCTTTGTCGACGAGCTCAAAGAGCTTGCGGGAGACCGGCTGCGCCTCGTCGTGGCGGACGGCAGGGAATACCTCAAGGGGGCCTCTGCCTGCTATGACGCCGTCGTCAACGACACCTTTGTCGGCGCTGTGCCGGCGCGCCGGCTATCCACGGTCGAGGCGGCTCGCGCCGTGCGAAACAGCCTGGTGCCTGATGGGGTCTACCTCACGAACGTGGTAAGCGCGGGCGAGGGGAGCGACCTCACCTTTTTGCGCGACGAGGTGGCGACGCTTGCGACGGTGTTCAAGCGGGTGTTTGTGCTGCCGGCAACCGATGACGAGCTGGGTGGAGAAGACAACTATCTGGTGATGGCGACTGATGCTCCCGTCGAAGTTCCCGAAGCCGTTCCGTTTGACGACGGATTTTTAGGGACGGTGCTTCACGATGACGAGGAGTAGGGAGCGCTGTCAGCAACAGGTGGCCAGGTCCTGGCATGTGCCAGTCTCGCGCCGCGCCTTCATGGGGGCGCTCGTGGCGGCCGGTGCCGCCGGGCTCTGCGGCTGCGGCGTCTCGGGCGGTACGCGCCGCGAGTCGGAACCTGCCGGGCGCGACGAGGGACCGCTTCTGCCCACGATCGAGGACCGGTCGGCGAGCGACCGGCTCACGCTTGCCATGGTGGGGGACGTGCTGGTGCACGAGGGCGTGTGGATGAGCGGGGAGACAGATGGGGGCTATGCCTTTGACCATCTCTTTTCCCAAGTGAAGCCTTGGGTTGGCGGGGCGGACGTCGCCCTGGTCAACCAAGAGACCATATTGGGCGGCGCCGCGATGGGCCTTTCGGGCTACCCGCTGTTCAACAGCCCTCAGGAGCTTGCCGACGCCGAGGCGGCTGCGGGTTTCGATGTGGCGCTCTCCGCCACCAACCATGCGCTCGACCAGGGATTCGCGGGCATCCAGGCCACCTGCGCCTGCTGGCGGGACCGTGCCGAGGACGTGCTGTGCTGCGGCATCGCGGCGAACGAGGTGGACGCCCGGTCCATTCCGATGGTGGCGCGCGGCGACGTGCGGCTGGCGGTGCTCAATTACACCGAGAGCACGAACGGCATCGCGCTTCCCGTCGAGGCGCCCTGGTGCGTGCAGCTGCTCGAACGCGATCGCGTGGCGGCAGACGTCGAGCGCGCCCGCGCCGAGGGCGCCGACCTGGTGGTGGTGTGTCCGCACTGGGGGCAGGAATATCAAGCCGAGCCAAACGACCTGCAGCGCACATGGGCCCAATGGCTTTTGGAGTGGGGCGTCGACGCCGTGCTGGGCACGCATCCCCATGTTTTGCAGCCTGCCGAGGTGCTCGTGCGCGAAGACGGCCATCGCATGGCGGTGTATTACTCGCTGGGCAACTTCATCTCGTGGCAGGCGCGCAAGGACACCATGGTGGGAGGCATGGCCGAGCTGGCGTTTGAGCGAGACGCCGGCGGCATGCATCTTGCCCAGGCCTCGCTCATCCCGCTGGTGAGCCATCTTGCCCTCAGCCCCGCTATGACCACCTACCCCGTGGCGGACTATACCGAAGCGCTTGCGGCGGCCAACGCCGTTCGCCGCGAGAGCGGGGCGGCCGACTTCTCGCTCGCTTGGTGCCACGCCCATTGCGGCGAGGTGCTGGGCGCGGGCTACGACGCCGCGTCGGGCGTCTGCACGCTAGCAGCCTAGGGGCGGCGCTGGGGCGCCACGCGTCGCATGAGGGCGCAGCGACGCCGCCGCTATAGGCGCGCGTCCGTCCACTCTTGCACGCGGCGGCGCATGCCTTCGATGTCGAGCACGCCTTCGGCAAACCCTTTGCGGACGAGTTCTGCGGGCAGCAGCTCATCGTATTTGTCGAAGTAGGGCACCTCGCCTGGATAGACGAGTTCGATAGGGTCGAAGTCGCGTGCCGCCTCATCCGCAACAACCTGGAAGAACGTCTCTTCGTCTGCCTTCATCTTGAACTGCAGGAAATAGGGGCGTGACGCATCGAGCCCCTTGAGTCCCAGCTCGCCGGCGCACTTGATCTTGAGCAGGCGCTCCAGGGCCAGAAACGCATAGCTGCCAAGCCAGGGGAAAAGCACCCAGGTCTCGCAGCCCAGGTTGATGAGCGGGCGCGCGGCGGCGCCCGATATCTCGGCGGTTCGCCGCGCCTGAGCAAGGCGCGCCCGCGCGTTTGCCAGCAGGTAGGGGTATGTCTCATGCTCGGCGAGCACGCGGCGCATGCGTTCGAGGATGTGCGTGTTGATATCGCCCGGGCAGTCGCCGAAGTATGCCGGCACGCGCCCCTTCACCTGCGTGGCAAACACGAGGTGGCGCTTCCAGTCGACCTCTTCGACAACCCAGCAATGGCCGGCTATGGCAATGCGCTCGCCGGGCGGCGGCGGGTTTACGATGGTGCCCAGCTCGGCGGAGTCGCTGCGCACGGTGAACTCTTCGTTTTCCTGGAACACGGCGTAGAACTTGAACGAGTTGGTGTAGCGCTCGCCCGCAAGCCCGATGATGAGACCGCCCGCTTCGGTTCGCTCGAGCTGGTCGGTTTCAAGGAGGTGGCGCAGCAGCGCGCGGAAGTCGTCCGCCGTGACGCGGTGGAAGTACGAAAGCGTCAGCACGCGCTGGGCGAGCTCT
>CASDTD010000146.1 GCA_949283445.1 uncultured Coriobacteriia bacterium
GCCCGTGGCAAACGCCAGGCCCCACGCCACCAGGAAGATGATGGCGGGCAGCATGTTGTAGAGCGCCGCCGCCGAGCCTTCCATGAGACCGGAGACGAATTCCGCAGCGCCGAGTGCGCCGGTGAAGCCCTTGAGCGTCAGCGCGAAGGTCAGGATGAGCATCGCGGGAATCATCGCGACAAAGCCGCTGACAAGGCAATCCATGGAATCGCGGAAGTTCACAACACGGCGGGCAAGCAGGTAGATGTACGCGAAGACGAGCGCGATGATGGCGCCCCACGGCAAGGCGGTGAACGCGTCGGTATCGCCGAAGGCCAGGATGACGTTCATGTAACCTTCCGTCTCCGGGTTCCAAAACCCGCCGACGTAGAGCATGCCGATAATGCAGCACGCGATGAGCACGAGAATCGGGATGACCATGTCGAACACGCTCGCGCGCGAGTTCTCAACCGCCTTGTCGTTGCCGAGCGAGCCAAGCTTGCCCTCGCGAATGGCGGCGAGCTCGGATTTCGCCATGGGACCGTAGTCGAAGCCCATGATGGTGATGACGATGACGAACACGAGCGTGAGCAGCGAGTAGAAGTTGAACGGGATGGCGCTGATGAACAGCTGGATGCCGTCGACGCCCAGGTCGGACGCGACACCGGACACCGCCGCCGCCCACGAGGACACGGGCGCGATCATGCAGACGGGCGCGGCCGTCGCGTCGATGAGATAGGAAAGCTTCGCGCGCGAGAGCTTTTCCGCATCGGTCACCGGGCGCATGACCGAGCCGACGGTGAGGCAGTTGAAGTAGTCGTCGACGAAGATAAGCACGCCCAAGACGAACGTCGCGAGCTGGGAGCCCAGACGGCTCTTCACATGTTTGGCTGCCCAGCGCCCGAACGCCCAGGAGGCGCCGCTGGAATTCACGAGCGCGACGAACACGTCCAGCATGACGAGGAACACGAAGATGCCCGCGTTTTCCGAAAGCGCTGGCACTAAGCCGGTAGTCAGAGCATCCGCCTCGGTGCCCCCTGCGGGGATGTAGGTCCCGCTGATGATGTAGTTCACCGTCTCGATGGGGTGAAAGCCCGCGAGCAGCAGAGCACCCACCAGAATGCCGATGAACAGCGAACTGTACGTTTCTTTGGTGATGAGCGCGAGCACGATGGCCACGATTGGCGGCACCAGTGCCCAGAACGTGTTGACGAATTCCATCCCGTCTCCCCCTTGCATCCATGTCGCACGACCATGGCGCGAGGAGGGTGAATCCATCTGCAACCATGGCAGCTCTCCGCTGGTGCGACAGTGCCCAGGATATTCTCCTGAACCCCAGACGACATGTCGGCGGGAACCGATATGCGCCTTCGGCGGTATCCCCTTTCAGCCCGGTGCTTCCCGGCACTTGGGCGAGCCTACTCATGAAAACCGCACCTCTGCCAATGTTGCGTTGCAGAATACCATAGAATCCCCACACGGCTGCGCAAGCCCCACGTGCTTTTCCGCTGACGTGCTTTTTTTGCGGAAGACCGCCCCATGCATCCCCTTTCTATGACGAAGCGGGCAAATGCGCTTTCCGCAAGTCATCGACGAACGAGACGAAATCTTAGATGGCGCCACAAACTTTCCAATCTGAACTATCATCAGCACAGGCAAACAAAATGAAGGGGCATCATGGGCAACGAGGCAACCATCGAACCGCAAGCGAGCGTGCCACAGGCGCGGAAACGGAAATGGCCCAAGCGGCTGGCCATAGCCATCATCGCTGCCATCGTCGTCGCAGGTCTCGCGTTTCTCGCCTACTTCTCCGACTATTACCATGCAGGCGATACTGCAGCAGAGCTGTCGGAGACGCTTGCCGTCTCGGGCACATTGCAGGAAACAGACGATTGCATAGCCATTGGCAAACCCGATGCAAAAACCGGCATCGTGCTCTACCCCGGCGCGAAGGTGGAACCCCTCTCCTACGTTCCTCTGGCTCAGGAGCTTGCAGAACGCGGATACTACTGCGCGATTGCGAAGATGCCCTTCAATTTCGCGATCTTCGATATCGGTGCCGCGCAAGGCATCATGGACGCCGCGCCTAACGTGAACCACTGGTGGATTGGCGGGCATTCGCTGGGCGGGGCTATGGCCGCGCAGTTCGCATCCGAGCATGCAGGTGAACTCGACGGCGTCTTGCTGCTGGCGGCATACGCGGCAAGCGACCTGTCGGACTCGGGACTTGCGGTCAACATCGTCTACGGAAGCAACGACGGCGTGCTCAATCGCGAGGCACTCGCGGAAAACACCACCAACCTGCCTGCAGACTCCGAAACGCACGTCATCGCAGGCGGCAACCATGCAGGCTTCGGCGATTACGGTCCGCAGGATGGCGACGGAGAATCGAGTATAGGCGCGCTCGCTCAGTGGAAGCAAACTGCCGAGCTTGCAACCGAGGCTATTGAGAGCGCAAAGTAGGTTTCAATTGCCATCGCTCATAGACGTCGGTTCCGCCAGAGTAATGCCAACTGCACTTTAAGAGTGCAATATCTGGAAGAAATCGCACTCTAAGAGTGCGATTTTGATAAAATAACGCACTATAAGAGTGCAGTAGTTAAAGGATTGCGTCATGGAGAAGCTTTACGAGTTCATGCAACGGCAGCTTGATGCAGTGCCGGACAATTTTCATCGGTACATCTTCGACGCCATAAAATGGGACAACCGAATGTTGGGACTCGTAGGCCCGCGTGGCACGGGCAAAACCACGCTGTTCCTGCAGCGCATCAAAGAAGCACATTCGCTTGATAACACCCTCTACGTTTCCGCTGATCATCTCTACTTTTCCGAGCATTCGCTCTTCGAAACCGCCGAAACATTCAACAAGAACGGGGGTATGTTCCTGTTCATAGACGAAGTGCACAAGTATCCTGGATGGTCGCGTGAGCTCAAGATGATGTACGACGCGTTCCCGGACATGCATGTCTACTTCACAGGCTCTTCGGTGCTCGATATCGAGAAAGGCGAAGCCGATCTTTCCCGCCGTGCCCCGAAATACGAAATGCAGGGACTATCGTTCAGAGAGTATCTCGCCATCAGGCATGGCATAGAGTCCCCCGCCCTCACCCTTGAAGACATCCTCGCTCACAAAGAAAGCCTCCCGGGGGTCGAACATCCGCTCCCGCTCTTTCACGATTACCTGCGCAGGGGATACTATCCTTTCGGTGCCGATGTGGATTTCGACCTCGAGCTTGCGCAGGTCATCACACGGACCCTCGAAGTCGACATCCCCCAGTTCGCGAGCATGACAGCGGCAACAGGCAGAAAGCTGAAAAAACTGCTCGCGGTCATAAGCACACTCGTTCCGTTCAAGCCCAATCTCACGAGCCTGGGGAGCCAGATTCAGGCAAGCCGCAACAATATAGAAGACTATCTTGGCTATTTGGAAAAGGCGGGCATGATTGCCCAGTTGAGAACAGGAGCAGGAGGTCTTGGCGCGCTTGGCAAACCCGAGAAGGTGTATCTGGACAACACAAATATTCTCTTCAACTTGAGCAAAGGAAACGAAGACATGGGCACAGTGCGCGAGACGCTCTTCTTCAATCAGACGAGAGTGCCCCACATCGTAACGGCATCGAAGGCAGCCGACTTCGAAATAGACGGCATCACCTTCGAAGTTGGAGGCAGAAGCAAGACCGC
>CASDTD010000147.1 GCA_949283445.1 uncultured Coriobacteriia bacterium
TTCATCCCAGGTACCCTCCACGATGTTGTAGAGCATGGTGCGACTGGCGTTCGTGACGTCGGTTGCGTGCACGCGCCCGCCAGTCAGGTTGTAGACGAGCCAAGAGTCGATGGTGCCGAAGGCGAGCTGCCCGCGTGCCGCACGTGCTCGCGCCCCTTCGACGTTGTCGAGAATCCATTTGATTTTGCTCGCGGAAAAATAGGGGTCGGGCATCAGGCCGGTCTTTGACGCAATCGCCTTGGCGGTGGCGGTGTCAGAGCACAGTTGCTCGATGATGCTTGCTCCGCGGCGGCATTGCCACACGATGGCGTTGTAGACGGGCTCGCCGGTCTCGCGGTCCCAGATGACGGTCGTCTCGCGCTGGTCGGCGATGCCGATGGCGGCGATGTCGCTTGCGCTGAGCTGGTGTTTCGTCAGCAGCTCGGCAAACGAGCCGAGTTGCGTGAAGAGGATGTCCTGCGGGTTGTGCTCCACCCAGCCGGGTTGCGGGTAGATTTGCTTGAACTCGCGCTGTATGGAGTCGACGACTCTGCCGGCGTGGTCGATGAGGACGGCGCGCGACGAGGTGGTCCCCTGGTCCAAAGACACGATGTACGTTTCGCTCATGGTCATCAGCTCCTATTCGGCGTGGGCGTCAAGCCAGCGCGCGATGTCTTCGTAGACGGCCTCGTGGCCGGTCTCGTTGAGGATTTCGTGCCGCATATGCTGGTACAGCTTGAGCTCGACGTCTGCCACGCCGGCGGCACGTGCCATATCGCAGGCTTTCGTCACGCCTTTGCCGCAGTCGCCCACAGGGTCGTCTGCCCCAGAGACGAACAGCAAGGGCAGCGTCTTGGGAATGCGCTTCGCACTGTTCGGCGAGCACACTTCGCCTGTGAGGCTCGTGAGCATGGCGTAGCCACCTGCGGAAAACATGAAGCCGCAGCGCTCGTCTGCACGGTAGGCGGCGACGTTTTCCTCGTTATAGGACAGCCAGTCGCAATCTGTTTTCGCGTTCTTAACCTGCTTGGCGTAAGCGCCGACGCCCATGTCGTGCAGCAGCTGGCTTTTCGTGCCGTCGCCGCTTTTGGCGCACAAAGCACATGCCAGCAGGTGCCCTGCGTGCGAGACGGCGGGCGATACGTGCCCCGTGCCGCTTAAGACGGCACCGGCAAGACTGCCGCCGCGTCGCGTGAGGTAGGCGCGGACAAGGTAGCTTCCCAGGGAATGGCCGAACAGGAAAACGGGCGTGCCGCGCCCTATGGTTTCCACGATGATGTCGTTGAGCGTGCCGATGTCCTGCAGCAAGATATCCTTGCCATTTTTGGCGGGCAGCACGCCCCAGGTTTCCGGAGTGGCGCTTGCCCCGTGCGCAAGCTGGTCGTGGCCGGCGACGACATAACCGCGGCCCACGAGGAAGCGCGCGAAGTCATCATAGCGGACGATGTGCTCTGCCATGCCGTGCACGATTTGCACGATGCCCTTCGGCGCGGCGTTTTCCGGACCATGCCAGAGAAAGGCGTGAATTTCCGTCGAGCCGTCGCCAGAAGTGAAGCGAACCGGGTCGCGTACTATAGGGTCGTTTTGCATCAAGGCTCCTCGAAAGGTGTGCGGGCGTTGGGTATATGGTACCCGTTTAGCGGGGCGGCTTGTAGCGATGCGGCAGGCAAATGACGTGTGGGCCGCAAGCCGGATGCAAGATGTGCTGCCATCGGCCTGACCGGCGGCGAATTTGCCGCTCGTGCCTGCTGTTTCAGGATTTACAATAGCGTCGGCGTGCATGCTTTTGATATGACTTGCGAAGGAGGAACCCGTGATCGAGTGCTACAAGACCGGCGTGGACGGCACTGCCAAAATCGACCAGCCGGAAGCTGGGTGCTGGGTCAGTATCGTCGCTCCTTCGGCTGACGAACGCGAGTGGCTGCACAAAGAGCTCGGCGTCGTGCCCGAGTTCGTCGATGCAGCGCTCGACGACGAGGAACGCCCGCATATCGACTTCGACGACGACACGCGCCAAACGCTCGTGATTGTGGACTGCCCGTTCGTCGAGGCAGAGGCCGACACGAAAAGCCCCGACATCGTCCAGTACGACACACACCCGCTCTCGTTTCTGTTTTTGCCCGAGCAGGACATGATCGTCACGGTCACCACGCCCAGAAACGAGACCATCGCGCATTTCACCGACGCGCGCCTGCACACGGTCAACACCAACCAGCGCACGCGTCTGTTCCTGCGCATGATGCTGCACATCAGCCAGCGCTACCAGGTGTATCTGCGCAACATCAACCGCCAGTTCACCCGAAGCGAACGCCGGTTGCGCGAGTCCATGCGCAACGAAGAGCTCATGCAGATGCTCGGTTTCCAGAACTCGCTCGTCTACTTCTCCATCTCGCTGAAAGCCGACGAGACCATGCTCACGCGCATCAACAAAGGCCGCGTCATCCGCATGTACGAGGAAGACGCGGATTTGCTGGAAGACGTCTCCATCGAGTTTCGGCAGGCCATCGAGATGTGCACGATTTACACGGACATTCTCGAAGTCACCACCGACACGTTCTCGAGCATCATCAACAACAACTCGAACCAGATCATGCGTCGCTTGACCATCATCACGCTGGTGCTGGCCATTCCCACCATCGTGTTCAGTTTCTACGGCATGAACATCTCCGCGCTGCCCGGCGTGTTCGCCTGGTGGATTCCGGTCATCGTCGCCGTTGTCGGCTGCGTCATCGCCGGGCTTGTCATGTGGCGCACGAGAACGTTTCGGTAATGGGGGCGGCACGCTTCGGCAAAACGGTCATTCTTGCGAACCCGGCTTCTCAGTCGGGGGCGGGGAAGCAGGCTGCGCAGCATGTTGAGGCGTACCTGCGTGGTCGTGCAGACGCCTGCGATTCCCTTGTTCTCACTTATACGGAACGCCCCGGCCATGCCGAGCAGATTGCTGCGGGCCTTGGCTCGTGCGATACCGTCATCGTGGTGGGTGGGGATGGCACGGTGCATGAGACTGTCAACGGGCTCATGTGCTTGCCGCGCGAACAGCGCCCCGCGCTCGCGCTGGTTCCCGTCGGGTCCGGCAATGACTACGCGCGCACCCTGGGCATGGCACGCAAGGTTGACGACGCGTGCGCGCAGCTGCTTTCCGCCACGCGCGTGAATGCGGAGCTCGGGTGCTGCAACGGGCGCTATTACGCGGAAACGCTTTCGTTCGGGCTCGATGCTGCGATTGCGCTCGACACCGTCGAGCGGCGCCAGCAATCTGGTGCTGCTGGGCTGCGCCTATACGCGGCGAGCTGCGTGGACCAGCTCCTGCACAACAAGGTGCTCTACGACTATAGGGTACGTGTTGACGATGGCCCTTGGGAAGAAGGGCAGATGTACCTGTTCGCTGTGCAGGTGGGGCGCACGTATGGCAGCGGCTTTGCCATCAGCCCGAACGCGCGCATCGACGATGGGCTGCTTGACGTGTGCATTGCGCATCCGCCGCTTTCGACGGTGAAGGCGGCGTGGATTTTCCTGCGCGCCAAAGGCGGCCGTCACGAGCATTTCAGCCAGATCGATGTGCGCCGCTGCACGTCGCTGACGTTGGAGTTCGCCCGCGAGCTACCCGTGCAGATTGACGGCGAGCGCTTGTCCGCGACTCATTACGACATTCGCATCGAACCGCAGGCGCTAGACGTGTACGTGGCGTGCTAGGGTGCGCGGACGGGGGTGCAAAAGAAGAGGGCTCCGCGCGGAGCCCTCTTGAAAACGCATGTGCGAACGGCGCGGCTAGGCGGCCATTTCCTTGAGCAGGCGCGCTGCTTCGGTAGCAGCCGAGCCGGCGTCGTCGGTGTAGCAGTCGCCACCCACCTGGTCGCAGAACTCCTGGTTGACGGGGGCGCCGCCGACCATGATCTTCACCTGGTCGCGCAGACCGGCTTCCTCGATGGCCTTGATGGTGTCGCCGATGGCGTTGCGCGTGGTGGTGAGCAGCGCGGAGCACATCACGAGCTGGCAGTCCGGGTGCTGCTGCAGGTACTCGACGAAGGTTTCGGGCGCAACATCGACGCCAAGGTCATCGACTTCGATGCCCTTGCCCTCGACCATCATGCGCACGAGGCTCTTGCCGATGTCGTGCATGTCGCCTTTGACGGTGCCGATGACCGCCTTGCCGATGGGCTCGGAGCCGCTTGCCGCCAGATGGGGCTTGAGCACTTCGGTGCCCATGCTCATGGTGCGTGCCGAGATGAGCATTTCGGGGACGAAGATTTTGCCAGCGCTGAACTTCTCGCCGACTTCGTCCATGGCTTTGATCATGCCGTCGTTCAGGATCGTCTGAGGCTCGACTCCTTCATCGAGCGCCTGCTGGACCAATCCCTCGATTTCGTTCATCTTGCCTTTTTCGATAGCAGTTGCAATGTCTTCCAGTATGGACATCACAGCCTCCCTTCTCGGTAGCACGAATGCCCCCGTGAGCATTTCGCTGATGCGATTATATCGCGCACGCCAGGAGCGAACGCCGCTCGGGGCCGCGGCATGCCGCAGCGGGGCGCGTAGGAGGGCACGGGCGGCGCTCCGTTCGCTCGCTTCCGCCGCATCTTTGCGTCGAATGGCAGGTGCACTTCACCCGATGCGCCGCGTGCGAAACGCGCTACGGCAACTAAAATGGAGCCATCGACATATCCTCGAGAGGAGCCCGCCTGTGAGCAACACGTTCAGGGAAGCAGTGGAAGCCGGGAAGTTCGTCGTCACCTGCGAGATGATTCCCGGAAGGGGCGCGTGCGAGGTCGCACAGGAGCAGGTCTTTGACGAGGCGCGCGAGATATACGCCACCGGGCGTGTGCATGCGATATCGGTGACGGACAACCCGGGCGGCAACCCGGCGCTGCTCGCGGACAAGGTCGGTGTGCAGCTGCTCTCCGAGGGCATCACCCCGTTGGTCCACTTCACGTGCAAGGACCGCAACCGCAACCAGATTATGAGCCAGCTCTACAGCCTGCAGCGCTCGGGAATCGAAAACGTGCTGTTCATGACCGGTGACTATCAGGTCGGGGGTTGGATGGGGCGCTCGCGGCCCAATTTCGACCTCGACTCCGTGCAAATCCAGATGCTTGCGAAGCAGATGAACGAGGGGCTCGTCGTCGCCGGCCGCAAAGGCCCTACGACCGAGAAATCGACGAACTTCTTTGCCGGCGGCGTGGTCAACCCCTTCAAGTACCGTGAGGGCGAGGCGGTCCCGCAGTATCTCAAGATGGAGAAGAAGATCCTGGCCGGCGCGCGCTTTCTTATCGAGCAAGTGGGCTATGACCCGCGCAAGCTGCAGGAAACGCAGATGTACCTGCGCGAACGCGGGCTGGAAGTGCCGCTCATCGCCAACATCTTCGTGCTCACGCGCGGCGCGGCTCGCCTCATGCAAAAGGGCTCCATCGCGGGCTGCTACGTAAGCGACGAGCTCATGGACACGCTGGGGCGCGAGGCGGCGCAGGAAAACAAGGGGCGCCCCGAACGCGCCGAGCGCGCAGCGCAGATGATCGCCATCGCCAAGGGGCTGGGGTATGCGGGTGTGCATATCGGCGGTTTCGGGGTCGATGCCGCGCTTGTCGAGCAGATGCTCGACCGTGCCGATGAAATCGGCGACAGCTGGCGCGACTGCCTGGCTGAAAACAGCTTCGGCAAGCCGGGCGGCTACTATTTCTACGCCCCTGAACTCGACGCCGAAGGCAAGCCCACGGGCCTGAACGCCCCTACGCGCTCGGGTAGCCACGAGAGCGTTTCCGACGGAAAAATTTTCAAGCGCTACCGCCTGTCCCGGTTCGCGCATTACTGGATGCTCACCTTGGGCAAGCGTTTCAACAGAATCCTCGCGCGCGTCATGGACAAGCGCGACAAGAAGAAGGGCGTCTACCGCGACCATGGCATCGAGCACACGGGCAAAGCCCTGATCTATGGTTGCATCGACTGCGGGGATTGCGGTCTGGAGGCCGCGGTGTACAGCTGCCCCATGGCGGCGTGCCCCAAGTCGCAGCGCAACGGGCCGTGCGGCGGCAGCTACGACGGTTGGTGCGAGGTGTACCCGCACGAGCGCTACTGCATCTGGTACATGGCCTATCACCGCGCCGCCAAATATGACGAGCTGTGGCGCATCAACAGCTTCATCACCCCGCCCAACCACTGGGAATACCACGGCACGAGCCCGTGGAGCAATTACACGCACGAGCGCGACAACGCGGCGCACCGCATTCCGGTTTCGCTGGGGCTGGACGGCGTGGTGGGCGGCAAGACCGACGGCACGGACGAGGCGTTCGCGCAACGGGCCGAGTGATACGGCAGCGGTTTCATCATCGAGAAAAGCCCCCGGGCGAAAGACAAGGAGAAGGACATGATCATCATCGGCGAGAAGATCAACGGTTTCATCCCCCGCACCAAGCAGGCCATCGATGCGCGCGACGATGGCTACATCAGGGAAATCGCCAAGGGGCAAACGCAGGCGCATGCGGATTACCTCGACATTTGCGCCGGCACGGACGAAGAGGTCGAGAAAGAGGCGATGGAGTGGCTCATCGGCCTTGCGCAGGAGGTCAGCGACGTGCCGTTGTGCCTGGACAGCTCGAACCCCGACTTGCTCGTGGAGCTCATGGGGCTGTGCAACAAGGAGGGCATGATCAACTCCGTTTCCATGGAAGAGGGCAAGATCGAGACGATTTTCCCCGCCGTCGCAGATACGAACTGGAAAATCATAGCTTTGACCTGCGATAACGACGGCATTCCCGACGACGCGCCCACCAAGCTCAAGATTGCCGACCAGATTATCGCCGCGGCAGACGAGTACGGTATCGCGCGCGAGCGCCTGTTCATCGACCCGCTCGTCACGACGATGGCCACCAAGCCCGATTCGCTCGTGAACTTCGTCGAGGGCATCCGCGTCATTCACGAGAAGTACCCCGACGTCCACTTCACGTCGGGCCTTTCCAACATCAGCTACGGCATGCCGTACCGTAAGGCAATCAACATGCAGTTTCTGTGCCTGGCCATGAATGCGGGCATGGACAGCGCCATCATGAACCCGATGTCGAAAGACATGCAGGCAACGCTGCGCGCCACGGCCGCGTTGCTGGGACAGGACAGCTACTGCCTGGAGTACATCATGGCCTACCGCGAGGGCATGTTCCCGGTCAAGCCCGAGGAATAGGCGCCCGGCAGCACACACGCGTGTGTCTTTCTCGTAACAGGTGGGGCAATTCCGGCTGACTAGCGGTAAAGTGCAAGGGTTATTCGCACTCAATTCGAAAGGCGCACGTGTCCGACCAGCATACAGAAGACCCGCAGTTTCATATCCGGCGCCATCGTGCGCCCGAAGAGCCGCCTGCGCACGACGCTCAGGGCTCGCAGCGGGCGCAGCTGCCTTCCCAAGGGCATGCGGCAGACGGCCCCTCGCGCGATGCCGGGCAACGCAAGCCAACAGCGCGCAGCAAGTTTTCGGAAGCGGCGCTGGGCGACGAGTATTACGCCGAGGTGTCTGGCAGAAGGCAAAACCCGCTGTCGCGCCTGGTCGGGCACTGGGTTGACCGCCTGACGGGTGCGGCGGCGCAGCGTTCCTTTTCCGGCCAACAGGCGGAATATGCGGCGGGGCGCACTAAGCGCGACTATATCTGCAATACCATCGGCACCATGCTCTGGGGCGCGGTGTTTCCGCTGATCACCATTGTGACCACGCAGCATGTCTGCGCGGATCGGGCGGGCGTGTTCTCGCTCGTGTTCGTGACGGCCACGCTGCTCATGTTCATCGCCAATTACGGCGTGCGCACGTTCCAGGTTTCCGATACGCATGACGAGCATTCGTTTGCCGACTATCAGCTCAACCGCATCCTCACCTGCATCATCATGATGGTCGTGGGCTATGTGTACTGTTGCGTGCGCGGCTACACCGGCGACGTGTTCGTCATGAGCATGGGCGTGTACGCGTACCGCATGATCGATGCGCTGGCCGACGTGTACGAGGGCCGCTTGCAGCAGGCGGACAAGATGTACCTTTCCGGGCTTTCGCAGGCGCTCAGGTCGGCGTTCGTGTTCGTCGTGTTCACGGTCGTTTTGTTCATCTCGCGCAGCCTCGTCGTCTCGAGCGTGTTCATGGCCATCGCGGCGGCGTTCACGCTCGTCGTCTTCACCTTGCCGCTTGCCTATATGGAGACGCCCAAATCGCGCAAGCTCAAGCTTTCCAGCGTCGTCGACCTTTTCCAGCGTTGCTCTCCGCTGTTCATCGCGCTGTTCTTCTACAACCTCATCGACAACATGCCCAAGTTCATGATGGATGGGGTGCTTTCGTACGATAACCAGCTGTTCTTCAACGCCATCTATTTCCCCGCGCATGCGATTCTGCTCATCGTCAGCATGGTGTACAAGCCGCTGTTGCTGCGCCTTGCCAACGCGTGGGCAAGCGACGACGGGGGCCGTCAGTTCAAGCTCATCCTGATGGCGGTGCTGGGGTGCGTCGTCGGCGTGACGGTGGTCATGCTGCTGATCATGGGGTGGATTGGCGTGCCCGTCATGAGCTTCATGTACGGCATCGACTTCGAGCCGTTTCGCATCCCGCTCTACATCATGATCGTGGCCGGCGGCGTGACGGCGGCCATCGATTTCCTGTGTCAGGTCATCACCGTGCAGCGCAAGCAGAACAAGATCATGAAGCTCTACATCGTGACGCTTGCCGTGTCGGTACTGGCGTGTTTCGCGCTCATTCACCTGTTCGGCCTGCTCGGCGCCGTTGCCGCCTATGCCATCGAGATGGCGGTGCTGCTCGTGCTCATGGTGCTGCAGATTACGAACATCCGCGCGCGTGCCATGGAAAAGGCGCGTGCGCATCGCGCCGAGGGCGTCGGGCAAAGCTGGTACTAGGAGCCGGCGCGTCGAGAACCCTGCGCGTGGGCGCACGTTGTGCTCGCTCCGGGCTGCGCCACGCACTTCGGCTTTCGGTGTTTTCACGCAAACGAAGCATATCGTGCGATTTGAGGGTGCGAATTTGCTCCAGATGCGCACAGAATGCTTCGTTTGCGTGAAAGCGCGCGGGTGCATTTTCCGCGAGCCTGTTTCTGTGAACACGGGGACGCAAGAACACGAGGACGCAAGAACACGAGGACGCGAACATGAAAACGCCCGCAGCCGGCGGTGGCTGCGGGCGTTCGGAGACGTGCCGTTGATGCGGTGCGGCGGCGCTATTCCGCGCGCTCTCCCGGCTTGCCCTTGGCCGCCTCTTCGGCCTCCTTGCCCTCTTCGGCAATCCAGGTGTGCTCGGGCGTGGTGTCTTTGTCGCTGAGCGTGTCTTCGAGGATGTCTTCTTCGGGCAGCGGGGCGTTCTTGCCGGGGAAGAACTCGATGCCGCGCTTGCGGCGGCTGCGGTATTCGGCAGTCGCGGTGAACAGAGCGTCAGAGGAGGAGTTGATGGCCGTCTCGCAGGAATCCTGGATGACGCCGATGATCAGGCCAACGGCCACGACCTGCATGGCGATGTCGTTGCCGATGCCGAACAGCGAACAGGCCATGGGGATGAGCAGCAGCGAGCCGCCGGCGACGCCCGATGCGCCGCAAGCGCCCAGCGCCGCGAGCACGGACAGGATGAGCGCGGTGGGGAAGTCAACCGAGATGCCCAGCATATGGCAGGTGGCCATGGTCATGACGGAAATGGTGACCGACGCGCCCGCCATGTTGATGGTGGAGCCCAGCGGAATGGAGACGGAGTAGCTGTCCTTGTTCAGGCCCAGGTCCTGGCAGAGCTTCATGTTGACGGGGATGTTAGCCGCAGAGCTGCGGGTGAAAAACGCCGTGATGCCGGAGTCGCGCAGGCAGCGGAAGACCAGCGGGTAGGGGTTTTTGTGGATGCAAACCGCGACGATGATGGGGTTCATGATGAGCGCCACGAACAGCATGCAGCCCACCAGGAGCAAGAGCAGCGTGCCGTAGGTGGTGAAGATTTCCACGCCGCTGGTGGAGACGGCCGTGTAGACCAGGCCGAAGATGCCGAAGGGCGCGAGGTTGATGATCCAGCGTACGACCTTGGTCATGGCCTGCGAGACGTTCTCGAACACGGACTTCGTCGTGGCCTTGGCGGCGCGCAAGGCGATGCCCAGCACGATGGCCCAAGCGAGGATGCCGAGGTAATTCGCGTTCAGCAGAGCGTCGACCGGGTTGGAGAACACGTTGTTGAGCAGGGTCAGCAACACGGCGGCGATGCCCTCGGGGGGCTCGTTTTCCATTTCGCCCGCCTGGCCGGGAAGCGTCATCTCGATGGGGAACAGGAAGCTTGCCGCCACGGCGACAAACGCTGCCAGAAACGTCGAGATGAGGTACAGGATGATGACGGTCTTCATCGAGCCGGCGGTCTTGGCGTTGGCCAGCGCGCTGGACACGAGGAAGAAGACCAAGATGGGCGCCACGGCCTTCAGGGCGTTGACGAACAGAGTGCCCAAAAGCTCGATGATCGCGATGTCGGCGGGCGCGAAGATGCCCACGACGGCGCCGAGAACCAGACCGATGACAATGCGCCATATCAGGTTTATGTCATTCCATTTTCTGAGAATGTTCATAACGTGCTCTCTCCTCTAGCAATCTGCACATGTGAAAACCATGTGACTTATCCGCCAATAATAGCGCAAGGGGATAGCACATCCTCGAGATTGCAGGCGTATGGCCTGTGTGCGGGCGTTCTGTTGCCGTGGATATGCGCAGAGCGTGGGGTTTGGGTTAAGATACGACTTGACGATGTGTCGTTTTCGAAAGGATGGCGAACAGTCATGGCTAAGATTCCGCAGGAAGTGCAAGATGCGTTCACGCGCGTACGCGCCGTCGTGCTGGGCACGGCAGACAAGATCGGCCAGCCCAACGGCTGCGTCGTCGCGATGAAGAAGGTCATCGATGACGAGACGGTGTATTTGTCCGACCAGTTCTTCAAGAAGACGCTTGCCAATCTCGAGACCAACCCGAAGGTCTCCATTGCGTTTTGGGATGACGAAAGCGCGTACCAGATTCACGGCACGGCCCAGTACGTGAACGAGGGTGCAGACTTCGAGGAGCAGAAGGCCTGGGTCGACGCGCTGTTCGTCCAGATGGGCGCGCATATCGTTGCCAAGGGCGGCATCTTCGTGACTGTCGATTCCGTCTACGAGATGAAGGGCGGCCCGACGGCGGGCGACCAGATCGCATAGCAACTGTTATTTCGAATGCTGCCGCAGCACATGTTGCGGTAAGGAGGGCAGCCCGGCGTTGTCCGTCGGGCTGCCCTTTTGTATGAGAACGATTGGCGAAATTGGCGGATATCAGACGATTGGTCGATGCCGTTTCAACGGGGCACGCCTACCGTATAGCTCGTGCGGATTTACGGCGCGACGGCAAGTCCGTTGCGTCGTTGGGTTTTTTGGAGGGATATATGGAATCGGTCAGCCCCTATGGGACCTCGCGTCTGGCACGGTGGGGCGTGCAGGGCGGGCAGTTGAGCGATGTGCAGCGTTGGCTGTGCTTTGCGGCGATGTTCGTGTTCGGCACGTTCTGCATGTACCAAAACGTCATGGTCGCTCCCATTCTGACGAACGTGGGCGAGGCCTTCGGCGTTGACTTGGGCTCGGTCGGGCTCGTCCAGTCGCTGTACGCGGTTGCCGGCTTGGTGCTCGCGTACCCTGCTGCGGGCATCATGCGCGGCCTCGGCATCAAGTTCTCGCTGCTCATCGCAACGCTGCTCACCTTGCTGGGCAGCATCCTGGCGCTGTTCTCCACAAGCTGGGTCATGTTTCTCGTCGCCCGCGTGTTCCAGGGCTGCGGTTTCGGGTTCGTTCCCGTCTTGGGCGCATCGATCATGCCACGTGTGTTCCCTGGCGCGAAGATGGGCCTGGTCATGGGCATCTGGGCCCAGTGGGTCGTGCCGGGTACCATCATCGGCGCGCTTTCCACGCCCGCGCTTTTCCAGGCGTTCGGCTGGCAGTCGGTGTTCGTGCTCTCTACCGTATTGCAGGTCGTCGCCACGGTCCTGCTCGTCGCCTTCATCAAGATGCCCGCGATTCCCGAGAACATGCTCGCGGCTCAGGGTACGGAAAAGAAATCGTACGGCAAGGTGTTCTTCGGTAGCGCCCTCATCGTCGGCCTGATGATGGTCCCCTGGAACGCGTTGTTCGGCGCCTTCAACACCTATTACCCCACCTATGCGCAAAGCGTGCAGGGCATGGGGCTGTTCCCGGCTTCGATGACCACCATGGTCACGGCCATCGTCACCGCTCCGTTCGGCATTGCCGCGGGCGTGATATCCGCCAAGATCAGGCAGCGCAAGATCATGATGATCGTCGGCTTTGCCGTGACGGCCGTCCTCTACGCGACGATCATGTGGAGCACGGCGGCCAATCCGGCGCTCTCATGGGGCGCAACGGTTCTGTTCGGCGCCATCTGCTGTGCCATCGTCCCGACGCTCATCGTGTCCTACATCCCCGTGCTGGCGAAAGACCCCAAGAAGACCGACTATGCCATGGCAACGCTCGCGTTCGGCACGCAGGTCGGCTACTTCATCGTCGTGCTGTTCGGCACCTTGGCCGCGCGCTTTGATTTCCACATTGCCGCGCTCGCCTTCGGCGTGCCCATCTGCGTCGCGGCTATTGTCGCGATGCTGTTCGTCAAAGGCGACAAGAAAGCGGAGTAGACGCGCCGCATTGGCTCGCACGTGCGCAAAAACTTGGCGGGTGTGAGCTTGCCCTTTGGGGCGTGTCAAAAATCGACGCGCCTGCGAGCTGGGTATCCGCACGTACTCCGCATGCGCGCAAAACTTTTGCGGCTGCGAGTTTGCCAGGACGTTGCGCCTCGCATCCGCGTCAATTCTTGACAGCATCGTCTTCGAGTGGTCACATGCACGCGAAAAAGGCGCCTCTGCAACTTGCATACAGGGGCGCCTTTCGTTTGCGACGGGCTTTTGCTTTGGGTTATTCGCGCAGGGCCTATTCTCCGTCGAACAGCGGCGTGGAGAAGTAGCGCTCGCCCGTGTCGGGGAGCAGGGTGACGACGGTTTTGCCCGGCCCCAGCTTGCGGGCCAGACGCCGCGCGGCGGCGACGTTCGTTCCCGAAGACACGCCGCACAGCAGGCCCTCTTCGCGGGCCAGACGGCGCGACATCTCGATGGCCTCTTCGTCGGAGACGGTGCAGATGTCGTCGTAGATTTCCTGGTCGAGGATGTCGGGGATGAGGCCGTCGCCGATGCCCATCTGCAGATGGGTGCCGATGCCCCCGCCGGACAGGATGGCCGCGTTCTCGGGTTCGACGGCCCAGATCTCGATGTCGGGGTAGAGGCGCTTTAGGGTCTGGCCGATGCCGGAGATGGTACCGCCCGTGCCGATGCCCGAGCAGAAGCCATCGATGGGGCACTCGGCATCCTGAACGATCTCGAGCGCCGTGTGGTACTTGTGCGCAAGCAGGTTGTCGAGATTCTCGAACTGCTGGGGCACGTAGACATGTGGGTCCTTTTCGGCCATGTCTGTCGCGATGTCGATGCACTCTTGGATGGCTTTGCCGATATCGCCGTCGTCGTGCACGATGATGACTTCCGCACCGTAATGGCGCACGAGCTTGCGGCGCTCTTCGGAGACGGAATCGGGCATGATGATGGTGCACCTGTAGCCGCGCACGGCGCAGACGAGCGCCAAGCCGATACCCTGGTTGCCGCTCGTGGGTTCGACGATGTGGCTGTCGGGCGTGATGTCGCCACGCTGCTCTGCCGCCTCGATCATCGCAAAGGCGGTACGCGTCTTGACCGAGCCTCCCACGTTGACGCCCTCGTATTTCACGAGGATGCGGGCCGCACCGGGCTCGGAGAGCTTGCTGAGCGCGATGAGCGGCGTGTGCCCCATCGCCTCCAGTACGTTGTCGTAGATCATGATAGGGGGTTTCTCCTTCTTACAGTCCCATGCCGCCGAAAGCGCCCATGCCGCTGGGGAGGTTGAGGTCGCCTTCGAGGCCCGATTCGTCGGCAAGGTCGGTTTCCTCGTCGAGGAAGTCGACGATGATGCGGATAGCGTATTTCAGCTGTCCGTCGGAAAAGCCGTGCCCGGCACCTGCGATGAGCTCGAGGTCTGCGCGACGGTATGCTTTGGCCGCCTTCAGCGAATAGCTCGACTCCACGACATCGTCGTCCGTCCCATGCAGGATGAGGACGGGGCCGCGGTAGGCGCTTGCTGCGGCGATGAGGTCGAAGCCGTACAGCGAGTCCAGGAAATCGCGCCCGACGGTCGTCGCGAACTGCGCGGTCTGCGGGATATCGAAGGGGTCCGTGACCTTGCGCGCGACTTCGTCGGAGAGGTTGAACGCCGGGTACAGCAAGATGAGGCCCTTGATGACGCCCGCGCGGTTGCCGGCGGTCAACGCGGCGACGGCGCCGCCCATGCTCGAGCCCATGAGAAAGACGTTGTTCGCGTCTGCGTAGGGCTGCTTGACCAGAGCGTCGTAGACGGCCTCGAGGTCAGCTTGCTCGGTGAACACGGTCATGTCCAGGGGGTCGCCGTCGCTTCGCGAGCCTTGCCCGCCGCAGAAATCGAAGCAGCAGACGACGTAGCCGCGCTTCGCGAACTCCCGCGCGAACACGTCACCGCTCTCGTGGTTTCCCGTCATGCCGTGTGCGTAGGTGATGACGGGGCAGCGTTTGCCGTCTTTTGCGGCGTTGGGCAGGTAGACAATCGCATGGATGTCCTGGTCTTCTTTGCGGACCGCGAGTTCCCTGATTTCGAAATTGTCCATCGGCAATCTTTCCTCGTGTTTTGCAACGTGCATACGATAGCGCATTTGTCGGCGGGGTGCGCGGCTGATACGGTAACGTGCACTTCACGTCGATGTAACAACTTAAGGTGACAAGCGCACGTTCCAAGAGCGTTACAATGGGAGCAGATACTTCGAAAGGCGAAGCCCATGAGACCAGGGAGGCCATCATGTACAAGAAGATTCTGGTTCCGTATGACAAGTCCGAGCCGGCGCAGCACGCGTTGGCCACTGCCATCGATCTGGCTTCGAGCAGCGAGGAAGCGTCCATCACCGCGCTGTTCGTCACCGATATGATGGACTTCGACGATGCGACCTTCGAGATTGCCGCGCGCATGGCGGGCATTCCCCCCATCAGCGACGAAGATGCCCGCGTGGCACGTCAGAACTACTTCAACGCGCAAAAGGAGAGCATCTGCGAGGAAATCAAGGGCATCGCAGAGAGCATGCCCAAGCACATCGACCTCGAGGTGACCATCGTCGGCGGGCATCCGGCCGAGGTCATCACGAAGTTCGTGAAGGACAAAGATTACGACTGCATCGTCATGGGCCGCCGTGGCCTGGGCGCGCTGCGTGGCGCTTTGGGCAGCGTCAGCTATGCGGTGCTGCGCAGTACCGATTTGCCGGTGCTCGTCGTCAAGTAGCCCGCTTCTTTTTCGTCTTTAAGAAGGGCTCCCGCCAGGTGCCATGCATCTTCCGGGAGCCCTTCGTCGTGCGCTGACATAGGGGGGCTTCTCGGGTCCGGCCTGCCGTTTACCACAGGGGCGTTTCCGCTCGGTTGTCGTAATATTTCCATCGTGTTAATACCTCGCGCCACGGATGCCCATCGCGCGAAACGCTCACTATAATTGGCAGCGCACCGACGAAAGAAGGAGGATCCATTGAGTTACGTACAGCGTGTAATCGACCAGGTCAAGGCGAAAGACGCCCACGAGCCCGAGTTCATTCAGGCCGTCACCGAGGTGCTCGAGACGCTCGAGCCCGTCATCGAGGCCCATCCCGAATACGAGCAGGCAAAGCTCCTCGAGCGCATCGTCGAGCCGGAGCGCGTCATTATGTTCCGCGTCCCCTGGGTTGACGACAACGGCGAGGTTCAGGTCAACCGTGGCTTCCGTGTCGAGTACAACAGTGCCCTGGGGCCCTACAAGGGCGGCCTGCGCTTCAACCCGACCGTTTATCTGGGTATGCTCAAGTTCCTGGGCTTCGAGCAGGTTTTCAAGAACTCGCTCACCACGCTGCCCATGGGCGGCGGCAAGGGCGGCTCTGACTTCGACCCGAAGGGCAAGTCCAACGGCGAAGTCATGCGCTTCTGCCAGAGCTTCATGACCGAGCTTTCCCGTCACATCGGCCCCGACACCGACGTCCCGGCCGGCGACCTGGGCGTGGGCGGCCGCGAGATTGGCTACATGTTCGGCCAGTACAAGCGCCTGAAGAACGAGTTCACCGGCGTGCTCACCGGCAAGGGCCTTTCCTTTGGCGGCTCGCTTGCCCGCACCGAGGCCACGGGCTACGGTCTGGTTTACTTCTGCGACGAGTACCTCAAGTGACATAACGACAGCTTCGAGGGCAAGAAGGTCGTCGTTCACGGTTCTGGCAACGTCGCCATCTACGCTATCCAGAAGGTCACGCAGCTCGGCGGTACCGTCATCGCGGCTTCCGACACCAAGGGCTGGATCGAAGACCAGGATGGCATCGACTACCAGATTCTCGAGGAGATCTACAACGCCAAGCGCTCCGGCAACGATAAGGGCGTGAGCCTGGCCATGTACGCGGACAAGAAGCCGTCCGCTGTCTGGCATGCCGAAGACGGCCGTGGCGTGTGGCAGCTTCCCTGCGACATCGCGCTTCCCTGTGCTCGCGAGAACACGCTGCTGCTGGAAGACGCCAAGGCGCTCGTCGCCAATGGCTGCAAGGCAGTGGGCGAGGGCGCGAACATGCCCACGACGCTCGAGGCCACGCAGTACCTGCTCGACAACGGCGTGGCGTTCTTCCCCGGCAAGGCGGCCAACGCCGGTGGCGTGGCTACGTCCGGCCTGGAGATGACCCAGAACTCCGAGCGCCTGGCCTGGACCTTCGAAGAGGTCGACGCCAAGCTCGAGGGCATCATGCGCGGCATCTACCACGCCTGCGACGACGCGGCCAAGCGCTACGGCCACGAGGGCAACTACGTCATGGGCGCCAACATCGCCGGCTTCGAGAAAGTCGCCGAGGCCATGCTCGCCCAGGGCATCGTGTAAGAGCGCTGCTGCAAGGCATATGCTGACATCAGCCTGCTGCTGACGTTGGGGCGTGAGAGCGAAGAGCCGCTTTCCCCGCAAGGGGAGGGCGGCTCTTTTTGCGTCTGCGCGGCGTCGAGTGCGACGATTGCAGCGGAACAATCCGTCGAGTGCGGCGAAACCATCGCACTCGGCGCACCCGATGCGCGACAGAAGGTGTGCAGCTGGCGCTGAATGGCGACAGGTACGTTACGTCACCGCGATGCAGTCTCGGGGCGCTGCGAGTTCGGGTACGATGGTTCTATGAAAGACGCGCAGGACATACTCGCCTATATTCGTCAGCGCACGGAACCCTTCTCGCGGCTGCCTTACTGCGATGCCGATGCGCTCGTGCTCTCGGCGCTCTCCTACTATCATTTCGAAGACGTGCCCGAAATCGCGGAAATGCGAGCATCTGTGCGCGTGCGCGATCTGCTGTCATATGCGTCGCTCGAAACCTACGCTCAACGCATGTTCGGCGACAAGAACATGGGCGCTCTGCTCGAGACCATCATCGAAAGCCCGCGCTTTGGCCCGCTTTCCCTCCTTCATTTCAGCTACTACGTCTCTGAAGAGCTGACCACGCAGTTCTCTGCCACGACGTTTCGCATCTCGGAAGATGGTGCCGACGACGAGGAACTCGTCCTCTCGTTTCGCGGCACCGATATCGAGCAGCTTGCCTGGAATGAAGACTTCAACCTGTGCATCATGCCCGAGATTCCCTCGGAGCTGTTCGCCGTGACGTACTTCGAGTCTGTCTTGCAGGTGCATCCAGACGCGCGTGTCCACCTGACCGGGCACTCGAAAGGCGGCACGCTTGCGGAGTTCGCATGCGCGACGGCTGACGATGAACAAGCCGGCAAGATTGCAGGCGTCGTCACGTTCGACGCGCCGGGGCTGTCGTGTCTGGGCTCGCGTGCCTGCCCCGAGTTCATCGAACGTGATTCGGACATGGCACTTCTGCAGCATGAGCGCGGCGTCCTCTTGAAAAAGTACGTGTTCCCCTCGATGCTCGGGCTGCTGATGGAGACGCGGCCGGTCGACAGGCTGCTTACGGTCGATACGAGCGGGGCCGGCATGGGTCATGACGTGTTCACGCCCAAGATTGTCGACGGCATCATCCAGACGAAGGCGTACCCAGGCTGGATGCTCGACAACGGTCTGTGGGTCAACCGCTGGGTCGTCAGGCTTTCGCTCGACGAGCGTCGGGCAGTCATAGACTGCCTGTTCGACGCGTTCGGCCCCGACGCGAACAGCTTCGTGTTCCGGGGCCCGCAAGACATGCTGTCAGTGTTGCTCTCCGCTGTACGCGGACGCGTGCACCTGCCACGTGCGCAAGGGCGTCTCGTCAACCGCGCGGCGCTCAAGCTACGCCAAGCGCTCTTCTAGCACCTCGCCGCCCACGCTGAGGGTGACCACGGAAAGCGGTATGTCTTTGCCCGACGCCTCGCGCGCCTGAATGGCCGCCCGCTCGATTCCCCCGCAGCAGGGCACCTCCATGCGCGTGACGGTGACCGACGCGATGTCGTTTGCTGCCAGAATCGCGCTGAGTTTTTCCGTGTAGTCGATGCCGTCGAGCTTCGGGCAACCGATGAGCGTCACCTTGCCGCGCATGTAGTCGCGGTGGAAAGCGCCATGGGCGAAGGCACAGCAGTCGGCGGCGACGAGCAGGTCCGCTCCTTGGAAATACGGTGCCGTCAACGGCGCCAGCTTGATCTGCACGGGCCAGTTGGCCAGCTCTGAGACGGCAGGTGCGCTGGCAAAGGAGCCTGCAGGCGCCTCCTTTTCCCTGCGCTGGTGCTTGCGCGCTTCCACCGCAGCTGCGTCGTAAGCTGCCGCCTCCCTCTGCACGAAGCTGATGGCGTTTTGCGGACAGGCCGGCAGGCAGTCTCCCATGCCGTCGCAGAAGTCGTCGCGCACGAGCTTGGCGACACCGTCGATGATTTCCAGCGCGCCTTCATGGCATGCGTTCACGCACAGCCCGCATCCGTTGCAGGCGTTCTCGTCTATTTCGATGACCGTTCTCAACATGATGTCTCCAGTCTGTTAGGTGGACAGCGTCTTGCCGCCTTTGCAGTGTATGGAGATGTTTCGGTAAAATATGTTGTAATAACAACGAAAAGATGATATCTCTGTCTAACACGCTGTGCCCCCCTGTCGCGTGCTTTTGAATGAAGGAGAAACGGCTATGCCGAGCCAGGCCATCGATTTCGAACGGCTTTCCCAGATGTCCTTGTTTGACAAGGTCACGCCCGAACAGGTCCAATGCATGGTCGAATGCCTCAACGTGCAGCCGCGTTCCTACGACAAGGGGGAGTACCTGTGCCATGTCGGTCAAGTCGTGAAGGCGCTCGGCGTCGTCTTGAAGGGCAGCGTGCGCATCGAGAACAACGACGTCTGGGGCAATACCACGGTCCTCTCGGTTGTCGAAGAGGGGTCTATCTTCGTCGAGTCGTACGCTGCTATGACCGATGAGCCCCTGCTTGTCAATGTGGTCGCGGCGCAAGATTGCGAGGTCCTGTTCCTGGACACGATACGCCTCTGCTCGACATGCGAGCAGAGGTGCCCCTGGCACACGACGGTGAACCGCAACCTCTTGGGCATCATCGCGTCCAAGAACGTCGGCTTGACGCGCAGGATCACCCATTCCGCCCCTCGGACCATACGCGGCAAGCTGCTCTCGTACCTTTCGACGCAGGCGCTCAAGCACGGCGGCAACGAGTTCACGATTCCCTATACGCGCCAGCAGCTCGCCGACTACCTGTGCGTTGACAGGTCGGCTCTGTGCACCGAGATCGGGAAGATGCAGAAGGAGGGGCTGCTCGAGACGAGGCGATCCCATTTCGTCTTGAGCAAGAGCTTCGCCGAGGCCCTGTAAAAGCCGCTTTGCGACGGTTGTCGGAACGCGCTTTTCCGCCAGCGGCATGTGAAAAAATATTCACGATTCCCACATGCCGTGCATTTTTTGGTCACGACCTGCGAAAACACAACAAATTGCGTCCGTATAGCCAACAATCCACAAAATATTGTGGATAAACCTCGCCCAGAAACGCCGCGTTATGGTCTATCCTAGGTCAGGCAAAAACACTAAGTATTGTTCCCGATTCTACATATTTACACAAGATATTGTGTTTGTATGCAAAGCCACGGCATAACGCGAAAAGCACAGGACAGAAAACAGCAGTACAACAGGGGAAAGGGCACCAAGATGAAGATCATCAAGCGCAACGGCTCCGAAGTTGCCTTCGATTTGAGCAAGATCGTCAACGCTATCAAGGCCGCGAATGCAGAGGTGCCCGAGTCCGAGCAGCTCACCGAGCGTCAGGTGGAATATGCCGCGCTCAACGTCGAGGATTCCTGCAAGGCTGCCGGGCATACCGTCTCGGTTGAGGAAATCCAGGACATGGTCGAAGACGAGATCATGGCGCTGGATTGCTTCGAGGTCGCGCGCAGGTACATCATCTACCGCTACGTGCAGAGCCTGAAACGTCAGTCCAACACCACCGACGACAAGATCCTCGCGCTCATCGAGTGCACTCCCGAGGAAGTCAAGCAGGAGAACTCCAACAAGAACCCGACCGTCAACTCCGTGCAGCGTGACTACCTGGCCGGTGAGGTCTCCAAGGACCTCACGATGCGCATGCTGCTGCCCAAAGACGTGGTCGAGGCGCACAACGAGGGCATCATCCACTTCCATGACGCCGACTACTTCGCGCAGCACATGCACAACTGCTGCCTCGTGAACCTCGAGGACATGCTCCAGAACGGCACGGTCATTTCCGGCACGCTCATCGAGCGCCCGCACAGCTTCTCCACGGCATGCAACATCGCCACGCAGATCATCGCGCAGGTGGCGTCCAGCCAGTACGGCGGGCAGTCCATCAGCCTGACGCACCTGGCGCCGTTCGTGGACGTGAGCCGCAAGAAGATCCGCCGCGAGGTCTACGCGGAAATCGAGACCCTGGGCACGGCACCCGATGAGGACAAGATCAACGAAATCGTCGAGCGTCGCCTGAAGGACGAGATTCGCCGTGGCGTCCAGACCATCCAGTACCAGGTCGTCACGCTCATGACCACCAACGGCCAGGCGCCCTTCGTCACCGTGTACATGTACCTTGACGAGGCACGCAACGAGGTCGAGAAGCACGACTTGGCCATGATCATCGAGGAAACGCTGCGCCAGCGCTATCAGGGCGTGAAGAACGAGGCGGGCGTCTGGGTTACTCCGGCGTTCCCCAAGCTCATCTACGTGCTCGAAGAAGACAACATCGACGAGGGCAGCCCGTACTTCTACCTGACGGAGCTCGCTGCCAAGTGCACGGCCAAGCGCATGGTGCCCGACTACATCTCGGCCAAGAAGATGCGCGAGTTCAAGCTCTCCAAGGGCGAGACGGAAGGCCATGGCGACGTCTACACGTGCATGGGCTGCCGTTCCTTCCTGACGCCGGACCGTTCCGGCAACGGCTTCGACAACGTTTCCAACGCTGGCAACTATCAGCCCGGCAAGCCCAAGTACTACGGGCGCTTCAACCAGGGCGTCGTTACCATCAACCTCGTCGACGTGGCATGCTCTTCGGGCAAGGACATGGACAAGTTCTGGGACATCTTCGAGGAGCGCCTCGAGCTGTGTCACCGCGCCCTGCGCTGCCGTCATGAGCGCTTGAAGGGCACGTTGTCCGATGCCGCCCCCATTCTGTGGCAGTACGGCGCACTAGCCCGTCTGAAGAAGGGCGAGCCCATCGACAAGCTGCTCTACGGTGGCTATTCCACCATCAGCCTGGGTTATGCGGGCCTGTACGAGTGCGTCAAGTACATGACGGGCTACAGCCACACAGATCCGAACGGCACCGAGTTCGCGCTCGCGGTTATGCAGAAGATGAACGACAAATGCGCCGAGTGGAAGGGCGCCGAGGACATCGACTACTCGCTGTACGGCACGCCGCTCGAGTCCACGACGTACAAGTTCGCCAAGGCCCTGCAGCGAAGGTTCGGCATCATCCCGGGCGTGACGGACAAGGGCTACATCACGAACAGCTACCACGTGCATGTCACGGAGGAGATCGACGCCTTCACGAAGCTCAAGTTCGAGTCCGAGTTCCAGCGCCTGTCGCCGGGCGGTGCCATCAGCTACATCGAGGTGCCCAACATGCAGGACAACCTCAAGGCCGTGGTGAGCGTCATGCGCTACATCTACGACAACATCATGTACGCCGAGCTCAACACGAAGAGCGACTACTGCCAGGTCTGCGGTTACGACGGCGAGATTCAGATCGTCGAAGAGGACGGCAAGCTCGAGTGGGAGTGCCCCAACTGTGGCAACCGCGACCACAGCACCCTGAACGTCGCGCGCCGTACCTGCGGCTACATCGGCACGCAGTTCTGGAACCAGGGGCGCACGGAGGAGATTAAGGACCGCGTCCTGCACTTGTAGGTTTCCAACGCTTGCGAGCGGGCTTGTCCTTTCGCTCAGGGAGGGACGCCCGCTCCGGCGTTTCGCGGGCGGCAGCTGCGGAACTCGCGCCTTCGGCGCTCAAACAGTCCTCGCTACCGCCGCCCGCTTCACTTGGAGCCGCCCCTACATCGCGAAGGACAAGCCCGGATGCAGGAGTCTGCCTACAGGTGCAATGACGCGGCCCAGGCTTAATTGAAAATCTGTTTTACACAGATGCGCGATGAAGACGAAGCAGGTGAACGCTCCTCTCTGAACGAGAGACATGACCCGCCCGCCGCAAATGGATGGGGAGATGACCGGTGAAGATCGAGCGAATCGAATGTCCGTTGACGGTGTGCAAGGTGGCGGACTACGCGCAGGTCGACTTGTCGGTGCCCTTCACCTTCACCGGTGCCACGGATGAGGAACGCTCGCTGGTGTGCCCGACCGAGCTCGTGCCAGAGAACACGCTGGCGCGCGAAGACGGTTGGCGTGCGTTTCGCATTGCGGGCACGCTCGATTTTTCGCTCGTCGGCATCTTGGCGCCCATTGCCACGCTTCTGGCGGATGCGCACATTGGCATCTTTGCAATCTCGACGTTCAATACCGATTATGTGCTGGTCAAGGAAGCAGATTTCGAACGGGTATGCGAGTTGCTCGTGGCTGCGGGCTATACGGTCAAGTAGGGAAGAGGTCTGGACATGAACTACGGCAACATCAAGTACTGCGACATCGCCGACGGGGAAGGTGTGCGCACCACGCTGTTCGTGTCCGGTTGCACGCATCACTGCGACGAGTGTTTCCAGCCCGAGACCTGGTCGTTTGATTTCGGCGAGCCGTTCACGCGCGAGGTGGAAGACCAGATTATCGAAAGCCTGCAGGCAGGTTACGTGGATGGTCTCACGCTTCTGGGCGGCGAGCCCATGGAACCTGCGAATCAAGGCGTGCTCGCCGATTTCACGACGCGCGTGAAAGAGGAATGCCCGGGCAAGACCATCTGGTGTTATACGGGCGATGTCTACGAGGACCTCGTCGATGCGGAAAGCCCGCGTCATACGGCAGACACGGAACGTTTTCTCGCGAACATCGATGTGCTGGTGGACGGCCCGTACGACAAAGACGCGCAAGACATCACGTTGCGCTTCTGCGGCTCTTCCAACCAGCGTGTCATCGACTTGAACGCCACGCGCGCGTCTGGCGAACTTGCGCTTTGGGAAGACGACCCCATCTACGCCACGCACGAGCTCGCGCCCACAGCTGCAGTGTAGGGGCATCTTCGCTCGCGAAACGAAGAATCTGCAGAAACGCGCTTAATTGCGCCTCGATTAAGCGCGTTTCTGCAGAGCTGCCGTCTTAGGGGAAGAGCGGTGCGATGATGAGGGCACTTGGCTCGCATCATGTTTGCGGCTTTCCGAAAGCCGCGTGTGCGACGTTGGCGCATTTTCGTGTTTCCACCACGCTCCATAACTCGTACAATCATGCCATTACAGCTGCTCAGGCAATATGAGCGTGGTTCTGCATCCGGATGTGGCAGGGGAGAGGCATGGAGCTACTCGAGGAGAGGATTCGCAAAGACGGCGTGGTGAAGGAGGGGAACGTCCTCAAGGTGGACAACTTCCTCAACCACCAGATGGACGTCGAGCTGTTCAGGGAGATGGCGCAGCAATGGCATGAGGATTTCGCGGACTGCCCCATCAACAAGGTGCTGACTATCGAGGCCAGCGGCATCGCCATCGCCGCTATCGTGGGCGCTGTGTTCGGCGTGCCGGTGCTCTTCGCCAAGAAGAGCAAGAGCCTTAACATCGACGGCTCCGTTTACTGCGCGAAGGTGGATTCGTTCACGCACAAGACCACGTCCGACGTCATCGTCTCCAAGAAATATCTCGGCCCCGACGACCACGTTTTCATCATTGACGATTTCATGGCCAACGGCTGCGCGGTCAACGGCCTCATCGAGATCTGCGAGATGGCAGGCGCGACGGTGGAAGGCGTCGGCATCGCCGTGGAGAAGGGCTTCCAAGGCGGTGGCGATGCTCTGCGCGCACGTGGCGTGCGCGTGGACTCGCTTGCCATCGTGGAAGCCATGGACGCTGCGACCGGGGAGATCACGTTCCGCTCATGAAAGACGACAAGACCACGGCTCCCGAAGAGGAGCATGCAGAAACGCTCGAAGACGCGCTGGCGGATTTTCACGGCAAGGTGTCGCTCGCGAAGGCGCTGCCCTACGGTATCCAGCACGTCCTGGCGATGTTCGTCGCCAACCTCGCGCCCATCGCCATCATCTCCGCCGCGGCGGGCTTCGACGAGGCGATGAGCTCGAGTCTCATTCAAAACGCCATGATCGTGGCGGGTATCTGCACCTTCGTGCAGTTGTTCGCCATCTGGCGCATCGGCTCGAAGCTGCCCATTGTCATGGGCGTGAGCTTCACGTTCGTCACGGTGCTGTCGGGCATCGCGGTCAACTACGGGTACGGCACGGTCGTGGGCTCGGTCATCGCCGGCGGGCTCATACTCATGGTGCTCGGCCTGCTCGCCAAATACTGGCGGCGTTTCATCGGGCCGGTCGTGTCGGCGGTCGTCGTCATCGTCATCGGCTTCTCGCTGCTCTCTACCGGCGCAGAGACCTTCGCGGGCGGCTCCGGCGCGCCGGATTTCGCCTCGCCGCAAAACCTCGCGCTCGGTTTCATATCGCTACTTGCCTGCCTGCTGTTCCAGATTTTCGCGCGCGGCAGCGTCAAGCAGCTTTCCGTGCTGTTCGGCCTTGTCGTCGGCTATATCGTGGCGCTGTTCATGGGCAAGGTCGACCTCGCCGCGTTTCAGGGTCTGCAGGTTGTGTCCCTGCCGCATGTGATGCCGTTCGCGCCCGAATTCAACGTCGGTGCCATCATCTCCGTGACCTTGCTGTTTTTGGTGAGCGCGGCGGAAAACATCGGCGATACGGCTGCCATCACGCAGATTGGCTTCAGGCGTGAGCCGACTGAGCGCGAGATTGCGGGGTCGGTGTCGGCTGACGGCTTCACGAGCGCCATCGCCGGCATCTTCGGTTGCTCGCCGCTCACGACCTTCGCGCAGAACATCGGCCTCATCGGCATGACGCACGTGCTCAACCGCAAGGCCATCGCGTGCGGCGCGGGCATCTTGGTCATCGCCGGGTTTGTGCCCGCTGTGAGCGCAGCGTTTTCCTCCGTGCCCGACGCGGTGCTGGGCGGCTGCACCATCATGATGTTCGGCACCATCGTCACGAGCGGCTTTCAGATGATTTCCCGGGCGGGCTTCACGCAGCGCAACATCACCATCGCTGCCACGGCGCTTGCCATCGGCATCGGGTTCACGCAGGTGGGCGGTATCTTCACGGCGTTTCCGAAAATCGTCCAGAGCATCTTCGTGGATAACTCCATCGCGCTCACTTTCGTGGTGGCGCTGGTCATGAACCTCGTGCTGCCAGGGCGTGAAAAAGACGCGGGCGCGAAGGGCGACGCGAGTGAGGAGAGCACTGCTGCTGGCGAGGACGAGGCAGGCGCTCACGCCTGACGCGAGGTGCCGGCGTGGTGTTGCCAGAACTTCGCCATCTTGCCAATTCACGATAAAACGCTGACCTGGGGACACATGACGTTTTCCCAGGTCAGAGGCTTATCTGAAAATGAAGGTTCTGGCAAGAACTACTCTTCTAACAACCCTTCAATCGGCGCGAGCGGTGCCACGCGCAGCTCGCCGCAATAGCGGGTGGCCCGCGGAGTGACCAGACCCGTTTTAGGCACGATCATCGTCACGGTGAGGTCGGCTGCGACGCACGGGGTGGCTGCGGTGCCTGTCTGCGCGGAAAGCCCGCTTGGCACGTCGGCAGCAACGACGAGGCAGCTGTCGGGGCGCATCTCATGCACCGTTATAATCCAGCTTGCATAGGGTGCGCGCACCTCTGCTCCTGAAAAGCCCGTGCCCAAGATGGCATCGACAATCATGCTGGCCATGCTCACGTAGATGCCCAGCTTGAGGATGTCAGGACTGACCAGGATACGCGCATGGTCGCACGCACTCAGCTCGCGTTCAGCCGTCAGGGCCGCATCGCGTGCCGGTTGCGCCGTGATGCCGGCGGCGGGACGCTTTGTTACCACAGTCACGTCGTAGCCGTTCCGTGCGAGCAGTTGAGCCGCCACCCAGCCGTCGCCGCCGTTGTTGCCCGACCCGCACAGTACCACGACGCGAAGCGGCTCGAATTCGGAATCTTCGGGTTCGACGAACTCCACCGAAGCGTCGTGCGCCAGTGCCCGTGCGTATTCGATTTCCGCAACATGCTCCGCTTTCCGTTGCGTGTCCTGCTGTTCCAGAATTTCCCGCGCTGCATCCGCGACTGCTGTACCAGCGCGCTGCATGAGCTCTGCAAGCGAGGTGCCCGCTTCGGCTATGCGGCGCTCCAGCTCGACGACCTGCGCCACGTCGAGAACCGGTCTGTTCGCTGCGTCGAGCGCCGCTTGCTGGCGCTGTTCGTTTTCTGCCACCTGCTGCTCCTTTTTTGTTCGTATGCTCTGGTCAATGATACTGCGAAAGAGGGGAGCGGTTCGCGCCCAATGTGAACGCATGGCCGCTTGACGAAAAGGAAAAAAAGGAA
>CASDTD010000148.1 GCA_949283445.1 uncultured Coriobacteriia bacterium
GACACTGGTGAGACGTCATCCGCTCGACGGTGGCGCGACATCACCCGCTCGACAGCGGCCCGCCATCCGCCCCAAGGCGCAATCTTGCTCCGCACGCCACCCTACGCGCAGCAAACGAAAAGCCCGCCGGGGAGTATCCCCGGCGGGCTTGCAAGCTGCGATAAATCGACGTATGCGGCGCCTAAACGCGCTGCGCGCCTAGCTCATGAGCGTCGTCAGCGCGGGAAAGCAGAACGCGAAGATGAGCAGCACGCACAGGATAATCGTGAACACGGTCATGACAGCGCGCTTGCGTCGTTGCGATTTCTCGAGCCGCTCGGCTATCGCGCGATCGCGCTCGATCTTGTCTTGCTGGGTCAGTCTCTTTTTCTGCGCCATCGTCCTGCCCTACCTGTCAAACCGGTCGCGGCGGTCTTCGTCGACACGGCGCTTGAGCTCTTCGATGAGCTCAGCATCGTCGACCCTGCGGCTGATGCGGGTGCGCAGCTCACGAGCGTCGGACACGATACCGTCGCGGTCGACGCCGGAGACGTGCACGAAGTTATCGTAGAGAATCTTGCCGTCCACCATGGTCATCATGACATTGTCCTGGTTGGCGGTGTAGATGACGGCGCTTTCGGGGTTGGACGTCGGGTTCTGGTGCGAGTTGTGCAGGTCGACGGCGATCATGTCGGCCTTTTTGCCCGGCTCGAGCGAGCCGATCTGGTCGTCCATGCGCAGCGCGCGGGCAGCGTCGATGGTCGCCATGCGCAGCATGCGTGCGGACTCCAGACGAATGTTGCGCGAGGGGCTCGTGGCGCGGGTGATCATAAGACCCGTCTTGATCTCGTCGATGACGTCGATGGTGTCGACCGCCGCCGGAGAATCCGTGCCGATGCCAACGCGCAGGCCAACGCGCAGGAACTTGAGCAGCGGCGCAAAGCCCATGGAGAGCTTCGCGTTGATGCGCGGGCAGTAGGCCACGGCGACGTCTTTGTTCTTGAGAACCTCGATATCGGCGTCGTCGACATGCACGCAGTGAACGGCGAGCATCTCGGGAACGTCGAGGATATCCCAGTTGACCACGTACTGGACGGGCGAAACGCCGGCCGGAAGCCACGGCGGAAACGCCTTGCTCAGAAGATGGTGCTCGTATTCGCTCGTGTGCACCGCGAACGGCGAGGAACCGTAGCGGATGAAGTCGGCCTCTTCGTTGCTGCCCGCCAGATGCATGGCAAGTGGCGTGTTCGTCTCGTTGGCGTAGGCAGCGAGCTTTTTGAACAGCAGCGGATGGCACGCGTAGATGGGGCCGGGCGCCATGCCGAACGACAGACGACCGGACGTGTATTCCCCACGCCAGCGCTCGATTTGCGCCGTGCCCTTTTCCACGACGTCGTCGACGTGCTCTTTGCGCGTGGTCAGAATCTCGTTGTAGATGCGCGCGCGCAGGCCGATCTCGTCGGCTGCCTCGACCGAGCCCTTCGACGTGGTGATATCGGCGATGGTGGTAACGCCGCTGGCCACGGCTTCGAGCGCGCCCAGACGCGCCGACGTCGTCCAATCATCGGAGGTGAACAGCGGTTCGCGCCGCAGGACCTCACGCTTCCATTCCGCGTACGGCAAATCGTCGAACAGGCCGCGCAGCACAGTGTAACCCAGGTGCGTGTGCACGTTGACGAAGCCTGGCATGAGCGCCGAGCGCCCGAGGTCGCGCACCTCCTCTTCGGGGTACTTCGCCTTCAGGAATTCCGCCGGACCCAGATCTTCGATCTTGTCGTCACGCACCAAGACGGCGCCGTCCTCGATATGGGAGGACGTGACGGGGATGACGTATTTCGCGGTAAACAGCATGGCTTACACCTATTCATCCTTCTGGGCGGTATCGCCGCTTTCGTCTTCGGATTTCTTCTTGTTCCACGGCAAGCGGGACGGCTTGTCGACTTTCATCTGGGGCTCGGGAACCTGACGGCTTTCGGCGATACGCTGGTCAAGCTCGCGTTTTTCGCGTTTGCTGAGGTTGTAGGCCTTAGCCTCGTACGCCTTGCGCATCTTGCGTATCTTCTTGAAGTCGATGACGAGCGCCGCGATGAGGCCGCCGTAGCCGATGATGATCAAGACGATGGTGACCGGGGCGGTCGTCCCGAACAGCTCGGCCGGCAGCGTGCCGTTGTTGACGAGCGCCGAGCAACCCCACGACGCGAGGATGGCGACGACGGCGATGACAATCGTGATCACCCAGATCTTGCGCCATTTCTTGTATTCGGGCGTCTTGAGGACCGCCGCGCCCAGCACGGCGGCGCGCTCGCGCGCCCTCTTCTGCTCTTCCTTCGCCTCGGCCTGCTGCGCCTTGCGCTGCTGTTTCTCGCGCGCCTCGCGCGAGATGGTGCGCACCGACGAGCCCGCCTCGCGGACCGGCTTGGCGGAGCTGGCAGATTTGCGGGAAACGCCCTTGTAGTTCTTGTTCTGACTACGGGGGTTCATGGGGTTACGCTGGGTCATTCACATACCTTTCGAAAACTCGCTTGTGTTTTGCTTCGGTGCGCCTTACGCGCTGGCGGGCACGAACGTCTCGCCCGTGATGAGCTCGTAGGCCTGCACGTACTTGTCGGACGTGGCTTTGATGACATCGGCGGGCAGATGCGGCGGGTTGCCGGTGCGGTCCCAGTTCGCGTCGAGCCAATCGCGCACGAACTGCTTGTCGAAGCTCGCCTGGCTCTTGCCGGGCTCGTAGGCGTCCTTCGGCCAGAAGCGCGAGGAGTCCGGTGTGATGACCTCGTCGGCCAGCGTCAGGTTGCCGTCGATGAGGCCGAACTCGAACTTCGTGTCGGCGATGATGATGCCGCGCTCGGCCGCATAGTCGGCTGCCGTCGTGTAGATCTTCAGGGACGCGTCGCGCAGAGCGGCAGCGTCTTTCTCGCCCAGCATCTCAACCGTGCGCTC
>CASDTD010000149.1 GCA_949283445.1 uncultured Coriobacteriia bacterium
AGCAGCTGCTCGTGCGTGCCGATGGCGTCCACACGCCCCTCGTCCAGCACGATGACCTCGTCGGCGTCCATGGCGGCCGACACGCGCTGCGCGACGATGAGCACCGTGGCCCCCTTGGTTGCCTTGACGAGGTTGGAGCGCACGAGGGCGTCGGTTTTGAAATCGAGCGCGGAAAACGAATCGTCAAACAGGTACAGGCCACTCGGCTTGGCCAGCGCGCGGGCGATGGCGATGCGCTGCTTCTGCCCGCCGGAAAGGCCGCCGCCCGCCTGCGTGATGCGCGTGGAGAAGCCCTCGGGTTTGTCCATGATGAAATCGTAGGCGGCAGCCGCCTTGGCCGCATGCTCGACCTCTTCATCAGTGGCCGTCTCGTTGCCGTAGCGGATGTTGTCAGCAAGCGTGCCCGTGAACAGCACCGTCTTCTGCGGCACATAGGAAATGAACCGGTGCAGGTCTTCCTGACGCATTTTGCGCGTGTCGACGCCGTCGAGCGTGATGCGCCCCTCAGTCGGCTCGCTGAAACGTTCCAGCAGGTTGATGATGGTCGACTTGCCCGACCCCGTCGAGCCGATGAGCGCATAGGTCTTGCCCGGTTCCAGCGTGAACGTGACACCAGAAAGCGTCGGCTCTTCTGCCCCGGGAAACGTGAAGCCCACCTGCTCGAAGCGCACCTCGTGCGGACGCTGCCGCGCGTCTTCGTCGAGCTTTGCGCATTCAGGCGCATCGACGATGCTGGGTTCGGTCGTGAGCACTTCCTCGATGCGCTCGGCCGCAGCGGCGGCACGCGGCCAAATCATGAAGATGGCAGACAGCAGCATGGCCGACATGAGAATCTGGATGCCGTACTGGATGATGGCCATGAGCTTGCCGACCTGGAACGCGCCCGTGTCGATGAACTGCGCGCCCGTCCACACGATGACGATGACGGCGAGGTTCAAAACGAGCGTGATAAGCGGCATGAGCGCCGACATGCGGCGCGCAACCGAGACATTGGTGTCTGCCAAGTCTTTGTTCGCGGCGGCGAAACGCGCCTCCTCATGCGCTTCGCGGCGGTAGGCGCGGATGACGCGGATGCCCGTGAGGCCCTCGCGCGTCACACGGTTCAGGTTGTCGATGCGGCGCTGCAGAGAACGCAACAGGGGCATGGCGAACTTGACGACGATGAGCACGAGCACCACGAGCACAGGGATGGTGCCGAAGATGATCAGCGACAGCTCGCGGTTCATGTTCCACGCGGCAAACGACGCGCCGACGAGCATGATGGGCGCCATGAGCGCCATGGACATGCACATCTGGGTGAAGCGCTCGAGCTGCTGCACGTCGTTGGTCGTGCGGGTGATGAGCGAAGACGTGCCGAACTCGTCAGTCTCGTGCAGCGAAAACGCCGTCACGCGACGGTAGATGGAGCTGCGCAGCTCGCGCCCGAAGCCCATGCTGGCACGCGCGGCGGCGAGCATGCAGCAGATGTCGGCCACCATGGAGCCACCCGACCAGGCGAGCATGACGCCGCCGGTGCGCAGGATATAGGGAACGTCGCCGTTGACAATGCCCGTGTCCACGATATCGCTCATGAGGCTCGGCACCATGAGCTCGCAGACCACGCGAACGACGGTCAGCGCGAACGCGACGAGAAACAGCGGCACGAACCGCAGAAAGTGTGTCTTGAAAAGCCGCAACATGACTGAGGATTATACGCACTCGAACATCGTCGCACCCGCCGAGGCGCGCAACTGATGCGCAGCCGTTGCTTTGCGCGAGAGGCACGCAGCCAAAATCGACACGTCATCGCGCCCTTCCTCCGCCACCCGTGCGGAGGGGCTGCGCGTGATCAGGCTCGACGCGTCGTCGCGCCGAGCCAAAGTCTCAGCGCTCCTTTGGCTTGACCTCGCCTTCCCACACCCAGCCCCTCCATACTGCCCCTACAGCACAGACGAATTACCCGCGGTACCCGTTGGGGTTCATCTTCTGCCAACGCCAAGAATCCGCGCACATGTCCTCGATGCCGTAGCGCGCCTTCCACCCCAACTCGGCTGCCGCTTTGCTGCAATCTGCATAGCAAGCGGCAATATCGCCCGCGCGACGGGGACGTATCTGGCGAGGCACTTTCACGCCTGTCGCGCGCTCGAACGCGCCGACGAGCTCGAGTACGCTCGTGCCAGAGCCCGTGCCCAGATTGTAGATGGAGAGCCCGCCTTCGTCCTTCAGCGCCTTGAGCGCAGCCACGTGCCCGCTTGCCAAGTCCATAACATGAATGTAATCGCGCACGCCTGTGCCATCGGGCGTGTCGTAGTCGTCGCCGAACACGCTCAGGCATTCGAGCTTGCCCACCGCCACCTGCGTAATATAGGGCATAAGGTTGTTGGGAATGCCCGTCGGGTCTTCGCCCATGAGCCCGCTGGGGTGCGCACCGATCGGGTTGAAGTATCGCAGCAGCACGACGTTCATCTCCGGACAAGCGTGCTGAACGTCCGCGAGAATATCTTCGATCATCATCTTCGTACGTCCGTAGGGGTTCGTCGCCTCGCCCTTCGGCATGTCCTCGGTCAGAGGCAGCCTCTCCGGCGTGCCGTACACCGTCGCCGAACTCGAGAAGACGATGTTGCGCACGCCCGCGGCGCGCATGGCCCGCAGCAGGCACACCGTGCCTGAAACGTTGTTGTCATAGTACTCGATGGGTTTTTCAACAGATTCCCCCACCGCCTTCAGCCCAGCGAAGTGAATGACGCAGTCGATGTCATATGCGGAAAACGCCTGCGCAAGCTTGGCGTCGTCGCGAATATCGCCTTCGATGAACTCGACGTCGGTACCGGTAATCTGCTTGATGCGTTCGAACGCGACCGGCGAGGCGTTGCAGAGGTTGTCGTAGGCGACGGGCGTATGTCCCGCCTGCACAAGCTCGACGATGGTGTGGCTGCCAATGAAGCCCGCTCCGCCGGTGACCAGTATGTTCATAACGCTCCCTGCCTCGATAGTTTGACGAAGTCGATTATACCGCGCGTCTGCGGCGGCGCTGTCATGCCGCCATAGCCGTCCGCGCTGCAGTTTGACACTCTACTGAGTACGACGCATCTGCCTTCGCAGCACTTGAGGCCCCTATTGAGTACGACATACGCCCCTGTCGTACTCAGCAAGCG
>CASDTD010000150.1 GCA_949283445.1 uncultured Coriobacteriia bacterium
GCAGTATGCGTCCGCGAACGCGCCCACGCCGGGAAGGATTACACGGTCCGCCTTCAGTATTGTATCCGCGTCGCCCGTAACCACGCTCTCCGCGCCTATCGCGGCGAGTGAGCACTTGAGCGAGAACAGGTTGCCCACGCCGTAATCGATGATTGCGACCATCACAGCACCCCCTTGGTGCTGGGCAGAGCGTTGCCGGTGACGGCCACGGCTGTTTTAAGCGCGCGGGCAAGGGCCTTGAACATGCCCTCGACGATGTGGTGAGAGTTCACCCCGTCGAGCTGCTTTATGTGCAGCGCGAAGCCTCCGGCGTTCGAGAGCGCCTGCATGAACTCTCTCACAAGCTCGGTGTCAAAATTCCCGATGCGCGCTGATGGGATTTCGGCGCTGTAGCGCAGGCAGGGCCGCCCGCTGAGGTCGACGGCGCAGAGTATAAGCGCCTCATCCATGGGGATTATCGCGCTGCCGTAGCGCTCTATGCCCTTTTTGCCGCCCAGGGCTGTCTTAAGCGCTTCGCCCAACGCGAGACCTACGTCCTCCACCGTGTGGTGTCCGTCGACGTGCAGGTCGCCCCGGCAGGTAAGCTCAATGCCCATGCCTCCGTGGCGCGAGAGCTGCTCAATCATGTGGTCAAAAAAGCCTATGCCGGTGGAAACCTTCGCCTCTCCGCCGTCCAGGCAGAGCGTGAGGGCTATGTCCGTCTCATTGGTTTTGCGGGTTGTTGTTGCAGTTCGCATGATTATCACCGTTATCTATTATTCTTACGTGAACGCTTGCTTTTTCAAGCCCAAAGAAAGCGTCTGAAATCGCTGGTAAGGCTGCATCTTAACCAATCCCGTCGAGCGCGGCCAGCAGCTTGTCCATCTGCTCCGGCGTACCTATCGTGATGCGCAGGTACCCGGCAAGTTCTCCGCCGAAATAGCGAACCAGTATCCCTCGCTCTTTGAGGGCTGTAAATATCCACTCAGGGTTGCTCTTTGGCGGCTTTGCCAGCACAAAATTCGCCTTCGAGTCCGTAAGCGTCCAGCCGCGCCCGCGCAACGCGGCGGCAAATTTGTCGCGCCCGGCGGCAATGCGCGCGCAGTTTGCCTCGTAGTACGCGCTGTCTTTTACGGCGGCAATCCCGGCGGCGAGGGCCGTTCGGTTTACGCTGTAAGGGTTCGTCGAATATTTGAGCCGTTTGAGGTCGTCTATGAGTTCCTCGCCGCCCACGGCGAAACCGAGCCGCGCGCCCGCCATCGAGCGGGACTTGGAAAAGGTGCGCACGACAATGACGTTCGGGTACTTCTTCACAAGGGGGAGCGCGCTCGTGCCTCCGAAGGCCACATACGCCTCGTCCACGACGACGACGCTGTCCGCGTTGCGCCGCACGATTTCCTCGATTGCCTCCTGTGGCAGCTCGACGCCGGTCTGCGCGTTTGGGTTGGCAATTACAACCAGCTGATGAGCGTCAAAGTAGTCGTCTGGGGCGAGCGTCAGGCCCTCGTGCATCGGCGCGCGCTTCGCCTCTATGCCGTGCAGGGCGCAGAACACCT
>CASDTD010000151.1 GCA_949283445.1 uncultured Coriobacteriia bacterium
GCTGAGGCGGTTTTCCACCGGCGTGCCTGTCAGCGCGAGCTTATGACGGGCGATAAGCGCCTTCACGGCCTTCGACGCCTGCGTGTTCGTGTTCTTGATGTACTGCGCCTCGTCAAGGGCGATGCAGAAAAACGGGATGGAAGAATACTCGTCGACATCGCGTTTGAGCAGGTCATATGAGGTCACAAGCACCTGGGGGTGGTCATGGCCGCGCTCCACGTCGACGCTCAGGCCCCGCAAGAGCTCCTGACGGTCCCCTTTCGTGCCGACGATGGCGACAACGTCCATGCCGTTTGCGAACTTCTCGAATTCGGCAAGCCAGTTGTAGACGAGCGAAGCCGGGCACACGATGAGGCTCGGCTGCGCTGGGGCACAGTCATCGTAACGCGCGGCAAGAAACGAGATGAGCTGCAATGACTTGCCCAAGCCCATCTCGTCGGCCAGAATGCCGCCGAAGCCGTTGTCCGCAAGCGCGTTGAGCCAGTCGAACCCCTCGACCTGATAGGGTCTCATGATGGGCTTCAGATGCGCGGGCAGCTCATGCTTTTCCAGCCGTGTGCCGTCGTGACTGTTGAGCATCCGCTTGAACCCGGAGGTCTTGTGCTTGTCGTCGACGAGCGCATCCAGCTGGAAGATGCGGTACGGCTCGAAGAACACGTCCCCGCCGGCGATGCTCTCGGGCTCGACGCCCACTTCTTCGAGCAGGGCATCCACCTGTTCGAAGTCACCTTCCTTCAAGTCGAGGAAGGTGCCGTCGGCAAGGCGGTGGAAGCGCTTCTTCTGGCGGTAGGACGACAGAATCGCGGCAAGCTGCGTGCTATCGAAATCTTCGGATGAAACGCTCAGGTCGATCAGATTCGACTTGATGGAAAGCCCGACGACCACGTGGGGGCTGCGCCTGCTCACAAGACGGTCGAACGCGGGGGTCGTGTAAACGTCTGCAAATTCTCTGAGCTCGGCCATGCCCTTGAAGAGCAGACGCGCGATATCTGAGGATTCGGAAATCCTCAGAGGTTTTTCTTCGGTGCCACGCGACACGCCCTCGACCACCGGGAAATACCGTGACAGCGCCGTGCGCGCATGCGCTTCCGCGATGAAGTCGCGCACGCCCTTCGTCAGAGTCTGCGGAGTTGTTCCGGCGGCTTCGAACAAATCGACGCGCTCATCACCGTAGCGGCCCTGCGCCACGCAGGTGCAGGCGGATGCCGCATAATCGAAATAGAGCTCGACCACGCAGGGAACCGGCTTGAGCTCCTGCATTTCAGGCGGTTCGACCACCTCCATGACCGCATCGAGCACGGGGAGCACGGCCGTGCAGAACGCATTGGCGTCTTCGGCGGAGATGAACTGCGAGGCACTCGGGTCGCAGTAGACGAAGCGCAGGAAATCACGGCAAGAGGAAAACCCCTCATCGCAACGGTAGAACGTGCCCCCGTACCAGACGTAGAAGTCGTCCGCGAACTCCACGAAACTCAACGCGCCCTCGCGTCTGACGGTAAACCCGCCGTCGGGTTCCGCTTCGAACACGGCGCGGACAGGCGGGTTGCCCTCCACGATGCGCGCCCGCTTCGGCTTGTGATTGAGCTCGTTGAGATCGTCGACGAACAGGTCGACGTCGGCGCACAGGTTCAAAAGCTCCACCACTTCGGGCGCGGAAAGCGACAGCTCCCCCTTCAGCTCCACCGGGCGCACCGAAAAACCGCTCAGCTGGTCGTTTTCCAGCTCTTTGCGGATGCTGATGCACTTTTCGATAAACGCGACGATGGGGCGCGACGACGGGGCGAACGTTTCTGGCTCATGGAGAAACGAGAGCCGGTTGCCATAGGAGAACACCTGGCGCGCTTGCAGGCTGGTGACAAAGGAATCGAGGTCTTTCACCGCATAGCGAACGCGGCGGTCACCCACCCTGAACCGCACGCCCCACGAGCCTTTGTCGTGCACGAACGTGACCTCAAGGCGGATGTCACCCACGTGGTCGTCTTCGGGCTCGTCTTGGCTTTCGCTTGCGGCAAGGGCCGGCGCGGGGTGTCCGCCAAGCGCAGACTCCAAAAGCCTGACGATACCTTCCGAGGAAACCGCGCTGCGGTTCGCGTCATAGCCAAGGTAGGTCTCGGGATGCTCGACGAACGCGAGCGCCGCTGCGGCGACGTGTTTGCACATGCCCATCTGGGACAACGCGGCCTGGCATGTGCAATCGTACGAACGAATCTTGTGTTCGAGTTCGTCGACGTCGATTTCGACATCGTAGCTCTGACGCCAGTCCTGTCCGCTGGCGACGCGCGCCCGGAGCTTGAACTTCCCCACTGCCTGTGGTTCGTACAAGCACTTTCTCGTGTGAATGGAATCGGTCGCGCGGGCGATGTTGCGCGCGCGCCGCAAAACGCGCGAGTCGCAGTGCTTCGTTATGTCCTTCTCTTCCAGCATACGCACCGCCTTGTCGACCAGGGGAAACTAATAGAATATACCACCTGAGCAAGGCATATGACCGGGTATTTCCCCTCTTTTACGTGGCGTGAGCCCTGTACAGGCGCAGCGTGAAGGGCGTTTTGCGGCGCGGCAGGACGCCCCCACGCTACAGAATCGCAACGTATTCACGCGTCCTTGCCGTTCCTTGGTATCGTCTTCCGTGCATCAGATAAGACCGGCACCGCGCGAAAACGCAGCGACGTGCCTGCGCGAGGAGGCGCACATGTTCAACAAGAAGCTCGATGACGTCGTCGACAACATCGTGAAGAACTATTACGAATCGGACGAGATCTTCTTCACCGACCCAGACTGGCACTTTCCCAGCAAGGACAACATCATCCAGATCATCACCGACGTCCGCCGCATCATGTTTCCCCGGTACTTCGGAAACGAGCGTCCCACCGAGGCGGGCCCCAAGTACTTCATCGGCGACACGCTGACGCAGATTGAGGCCATGCTGCACCACGAGCTCAAAGAGGCGTTTCTGTTCCGCGACAAGAACAGCCGCACCGAAGCGGAAATCGACGCGCAGGTGAGCGCTATCTGCTCCGATTTCTTCTACAAGATTCCCGAATTGCAAAAGACCTTGCTCAAAGACGTGCAGGCGGCGTTCGACGGCGACCCGGCGGCTGGCAGCAAGGAAGAGATCATCTTCTCCTACCCGGGCTTCTTCGCGATTTTCGTGTACCGCATCGCGCATGAGTTCGCGCAAGCCGACGTGCCGCTCATCCCGCGCATCATGAGCGAATACGCGCATAGCCAGACGGGCGTGGACATCGGCGCGGGCGCGCAGATCGGCGACTACTTCTTCATCGACCATGCAACGGGCGTCGTCATCGGCGAGACGACGGTCATCGGCGACCACGTGAAAATCTACCAAGGCGTGACCTTGGGCGCGCTGTCCACGCGCGCCGGCCAGCAGCTGCGCGGCGTGAAACGGCACCCCACCATTGAGGACAATGTCACGATTTACGCCAACGCGAGTGTCTTGGGCGGCAAGACCGTCATCGGCGAGAACTCTGTTATCGCCGGCAGCGCTTTCGTGACCGAGTCGGTGCCGCCGAACTCCCGTGTCGCGCTCAAGAACCAGGAAGTCAGCGTGCGAAACCCCGAGGACAAGGAACACCGCCTGGCATAACGGCCATCGCAGCGACGCAGGCGGCGCGCTGTCTAGGCCCCATGTTCTTGAGCGAACAGCGCCGCGCCCAGCGCGCCGGCATCGCGCCCCAGACGCGAGCGCAGCACAGGCGTCTCGCGACAGGGGCCGATGGCATGAGAACGATATTGCACGGTCAGCTGTTCGGCATATAAATCGAAGCTGCCCGCCAGGCCGCCGCCCAGGAGTATCAACTGCGGATCAAGCACGCTGCTCACCTGCGCAAGCGCCCACCCCAGCGTCTTGCAGAACACGTCGACTGCCTGCAATGCGCGCGCATCGCCCAGTTCGAATGCTCGAAACACCGTCACGGCATCCGCGCCATGTTTGGGGCGCAGTCCCGCGACCTCCCCCTTTCCTTGCACGCCCAAGTTCGCGTAGAGCGCGGGGTTATTGGCATCGACCTCGCGAAACGTGCGCACGAGCCCACGTGCCGAGGCATACTGTTCCAGACAGCCGCTTGCCCCGCAGCCGCACCTGCGGCCTCCTTTGACCACCTTCATGTGCCCGATTTCCCCACATGCGCCGTTATGGCCCGCAACAAGTCTCCCGCCGATGGTGTAGCCCGCGCCCACTCCCGTACCCAAGCAGACGAATAGAGACGAATCGGCACCGTGGGCATGCCCCACCTTGGTTTCAGCGTAGGCAGCCGCGTTCGCGTCGTTGATACCCGCAAGCCCAGCATTGGGAAACACGTCACGCACATGCTCCAGAAGAAGCGGCAGGTCGAGACTCGCGTTGGGCATCATCTCGACGTCCATTCCCCGCATGGGCCCCGGGACGGCAACGCCCACCGCCTCGATATCGGCACACCGCGCCTGCTGTTGGCGCACGTACGCGCCCAGCTGGCGTGCGAGCTGCGCGCAGGACTGTTCGGTGTCGAGCGGGCAAGTTTGCGTCGCGTAGCTGGCGATCTTCTTGCCGTCTTCGTCAAGCAGGCAGACTTTCACCGAAGTTCCGCCCACGTCGATGCCCAGCAAGGTGCCCGGACCTGTCATGAGACCGACCTGCCTTTCTCTGTCGAAATCACGCATGCACCGTGCTAGACTTCCGAACCGCGCCCGGTGCACCACTTGCCATGATACGGTATCGGGCGGTACATGCCGGCCGCGATATCATGCAAAAGGAGTGCTCATGTACGGCCTCAAGACAGAAAGTAGCTTCGATTCTGCCCATTTCCTAAGCGAGTACGAAGGCAAGTGCGAAAACCTGCATGGCCATCGCTGGCGCGTGGTCGCCTATCTCGAAGCCGACGAGCTTCGCACAGAGGGTGACATGAAAGACATGGTCGTCGATTTCGGCGCGTTCAAGAAAGCATTGCGCGCTCTGACCGAGGAGCTCGACCACATGTTCATCGTGGAAGAAGGCTCGCTGGCGCCCGAGACCATCGCCTGTCTCGAACGCGAGAGCTTCAGGCTGCTCATCGTTCCCTGGCGCACCACTGCGGAAAACTTCGCGGTCTACTTTTACGGCAAACTCGCCGAGCTGGGCTTTCCCGTCGCACAGGTGGACGTGTACGAAACGCCGAACAACTGCGCCATCTACCGCCCGTGAGGCAGCGACGCCTGGGGCGACGCTGCCATAACGTGCACAAACCAAAACGCCACCGGTTCCCATGGCGGAATAGCAACATGCTCCTATTTCCCATGGCGGAAAAGCAGCGGTATGGCAATCAGCGAATGCCATACCGCGCTCAAGCGACCATATTTCCGCCTCTCGTGTCCGAACAGTCACGATATGGCACACACGGCTTGCCACAACGCGCACAAGAAGCCATCTTGGAGGCTCGTGCGGCTGCCTAGTCGAGTTCTGGCAATTCGGCATTGCCATAAATCGCATAAGTTGCCAGAGGCGCCGCAAAAGTCCGCCAGGACTCGCTCAAGTTGTCACCAGAGCGAGACAGGCCTGCCATAACTCGTTCAAACGACCACGGCAACACGTCGAATGGCCAAAAAGCCACGCAATGGCAACTCGGGTCTACAAGTTTTCGGCGATAGCCGAGAGCAGCTCGTCGTATGTTTCGAGCGCGGGGATGTCTGGGTGTGCCGCCTTGAGTGCGTCGGTGGTGCGAAACAGAAAGCCCGCCTTGCTTGCCTTGATCATGCCCAGGTCGTTGTGGCTGTCCCCCGCGGCGATGGTCTCGAACCCGACCTGCTGCAGCAAGGAAATAACCTGTTCCTTCTTTTCCGCTTTACGCATGCGGTAGCCATCGATTGTGCCGTCTGCGGCCACCGTGAGCTCGTTGCAGAAGATGGTCGGCCACCCAAGCTTCTTCATAAGGGGCTGGGCGAACTGAGAGAACGTGTCGGACACTATGATGACCTGCGTCTTAGAGCGCAGCTCGTCGAGGAAAGTCTTTGCACCCTCCATAGGCTCCATGCCCGCTATGGTTCGCTGGATTTCGGCGAGCCCCAGGCCGTGTTCGCGCAAGATACCCAAGCGGTAGTTCATGAGCTTGTCGTAATCGGGCTCGTCGCGCGTCGTGCGCTTCAGTTCCTGGATGCCGGTCGCCTCGGCGAACTCAATCCAGATTTCGGGCACCAGCACGCCTTCAAGATCGAGGCAAACGATATTCATTGCAGTGGTCCTTTCTCGCGTGTTCTCGCATTTGATTGTGACACAGCACGGGGCGCACTCTGCCAACATGCAGGCGAGCGGCACATGGTCAGCAGAACTGTGGCACACGAGGCGCGTCTTTCACGCGATATGGCTGAAGAGCACTACTCAGCGCAGCAGCTAGACCTCGTCGGAATCGAGAAGTTTCTTGGTGCGGGCTTCGTAGCGAGCGTCGGAGACCGGCGACACCAGGAAAGAGTCCCCCAAAAGGCGTATGAAATCGCTCACGTTGGTATCCGTCGTAAGCAAGACCTTGCCTTCTTCGTTGAACTTGATCTTCCTGCTGTAATACCCGATGCGGTTGACGCGGTATTGAAGCTCGCCCGCATCGAGACCTGCTACGGGCGAGCCCTCCCGCTGGAGCTTGAGCAGCTTGTTCGCGACAGAGCGGCTCTTCTCAATACGCTCGTCGATTTTCTCGAAATCGGCAAGTATATTGTCGAAGGTGTCGGCGTAATCCTTCGCGCACTGCGCGACGAGCTTGCGGTACTTGAAGAGAATCTCGAGCGCGCGCAGGTTCCGGAACATGATCTTTCCGGCGAAGATGACGAAATCGAAGTTGTTGCCAATTTTCAGAGAACGCCCGGAAAACGCCTGGGGAGCAGCGCCAGCCGCATCGAACACGAGCAAGGAGGATTTCTTCTGAACCCACATGGGCTGCACGCGCTGGAATGCGACCACGCAAGACGAACCTTCCGTCCCGCGCGTTTCATACCGGAACAGCAGCCCACAGATACGCTCGAGGTCGTCAGTGCCCAGCATATCGCACGTAATGCCCTCGCACACAGTCTCGTGCACGAGCTTCAGAAAGCGGACGAAGCGCGGGGCATCGAGGTCCGCCTCGTCGTCCTCGTCCATGCCATGGGCCATGCGCGCACGCGCGGTGTCCTCATCGAAGAACTCGAGCGGCGCCACGCCAATGCAATCGGGGTTTGACAGCAGCTCTTCGACGGGAGCGTAGACGACCC
>CASDTD010000152.1 GCA_949283445.1 uncultured Coriobacteriia bacterium
GCATCGTGTGCGGAGCGGGCGAGGATGTTGGCGTAGATGGCGCCCGAGATGTTGTGCCAGACGCTGAAGATGGCGCCGGGGACGGCGGCAAGCGGCATGGTGGCGAAGTGAACGGTTGCAAGCGAAGTGGCCAGGCCGGAGTTCTGCATGCCGACCTCGATGGAAATCGTCCTGCGCTGCGCCTTGGACAGGCCCAGCAAAATGCCTGCGACGTAGCCGAGCGCGTAGCCGAGTACGTTGTGCAGCATGACGACGACGATGGCGAGCACGCCCACCGTCATGAGGCGCGACGCGTTGGCCGCGACGACGGCCATGATGATGAGCGAGATGCCGATGACGGAGATGAGCGGCAGAACCTTCGCGAATTGCTGCGCGAACTTCTCGAACAGCTTGTTGATGATGAAGCCGGCGGCGATGGGCACGAGCACGACCTGGACGATGGACATGAACATCTCAAGCACGGCGACGTCGACGGTCTGCCCTGCGAGCAGCAGCACCAAAAGCGGCGTGACGATGGGCGCCATGATGGTGGTGCAGGCGGTCATGCCGACGGACAGGGCGACATCGCCCTTGGCGAGGTAGGTCATGACGTTGGAGCTCGTGCCGCCGGGGCAGGAGCCGACCAAGATGACGCCGACGGCGAGCTCGGTGGGCAGCTGGAAGACCGTGACGAGCAAAAACGCCAGACCGGGCATGATGATGAACTGGGCGAAGATGCCCGTGATAACGGCTTTGGGTTTGGTGAAGACGACTTTGAAGTCGGACAGCTTCAGGGTCATGCCCATGCCGAACATTACGATGCCGAGCAGGATGTTGACGTAGCTGGTCTTGATGACTGACGAGACGGGTGCGGGAAAGACCAGGGCGATAATCGCGACGACGAGCGCGATCACTGCCATGTACTTTCCGGCGAGGTCGCTGATTTTCGTGAGTACTTTCATATCTTCTCCTTGCGTTGCGTCGATGAGTCTCTCCAGGCGCATCGACGCGAAAAAATATACCCCGAGATGAAATTCGGGCATCGCTTAACTGTGAATTTTCGGTGAAGTGAAGAATGCGACGGCGAATGCGGTGCTGGGGCAAAGGCGACTGGAGGAGGGGGTGTTTCCCCGCTCGCTAACCGAGGCAGTTGCCCCTGAGCTGCGAGCGGATATACTTGTGGCACGTTGTCTGGACTGCCTGCGAAGGAGGCAATAGTATCCATGGAGTCGAGCTCATCGTTTTTCCAGAACAGGAAATGCGAGCATTTCCCCTGCCATGAGGGGGTAGCCCCAGACGAGTTCAACTGCCTGTTCTGCTACTGTCCGCTCTATGCGCTGGGCAAACGCTGCGGCGGAAACTACCAGTATACGGAAAAGGGCTACAAAAGCTGTGCCGAGTGCACGCTGCTGCATGAGGGAGATGCCGGCGAGCGCATCGTGAAGGCGCGCTTTGGGGAGCTGGCCGAACTGGTGCGTGAAACGCCCGACACCTGATACATGCGAGGCCCCGCTTCTTCGTGACGCAAAAAAGAACCCCGCCACATGGTGACGGGGTTCTTTTCGTTAGCGCTTTGACGTGCTGTCAGGCCGCTATCGTTATGCCTTCTTGGTGGAAGGAACGAAGGTGCCGTCCAGCTCGTCTTCGCCGTCGAAGTTCCAGGTCTCGAGGCTCTGGTGCAGACCACCGGTCTCCTTGCCCAGGAACATGAGGCGCGGCAGGGCCATGCCGTCGATGATGGCCAGGTAGCCATGAATCATCGTGAAGCAGATGAAGAAGTACATCATGAAGTAGTGGATGATGCGCAGCTTCATCAGGCCGCCGACCAGGTCGGTGAAACCGGCGAAGAAGGGGATCTCACGGGTGACATCCCACAGCGCGAAGCCCGTGTAGGCCATGAAGAGGATGGCCACTGCGATGAGCAGGTAAGAGAGCTTCTGCGGCACGCCCAGCTTGGCGGACAGCGGATGATCCTTCTTGAGGAACAAGTAGTACTTGATCCAAGCGCCCAGCTGATGGCGGTTGTACTTCTGCGGGAGCCAGTTCCAGAAGTCGGTAACGGTCTCGCGCGTGCCGCCGATGGGGGACGACTTGACCACGAACGCCAGCACGATACGCGCCAGACAGTTCAGCAGCAAGATGACGCCGCAGGCGATGTGCACGCCGCGGGCCACGCCCATAAGGCCGGGAACGACGGGGAAATGAATCTCGATGCCCGTCAGGATCAAGATGATCATGGCGATCAGGTTGACCCAGTGCGTGATGCGGAAGGGCAGCGGGTGCATTTCCTTGTAATGAGCAATTTCTGCCATGCTTATCGACCTCCCCAAGGACTCATCTGAGTTTTGAACTCATGGCCGGTCTTGGGCTCGACGATGTGGATTGCGCAAGCAACGCAGGGGTCGTAGCCATGAACCAGACGCAGTGCTTCGATCGGGGCATCGATGTTGTCGACGGGGCAGCCGATGAGGCCCTGCTCGATGGTGCCCATGACGCCGTCGACATCACGCGGGGAGATGTTCCACGTGGTGGGAACGATCGACTGGTAATGCGTGATCTTGTTGCCCTTGATCTTCTCGCAGTGGTACAGAGCGCCACGTGGAGCCTCCCAGAAGCCCTCGCCCTCGCCGTCCTCGCGGATGCGCTCGGTGAACCAGGGGTTCGAGCCGTCCTCGGGCGGGTTCTTGAGCAGCTCAACGAGTTCGCCAACCCAGTCGATCATGTAGCCGGAAACGGCGTATGCCTCGATGGGGCGGGCGGCCAAGCGGCCCAGGGCACTGTTCAGAGCGCAGATGTTGGCGTCGTTGACGCGCAGGTTCAGCCCGCGCAGCACGCGCTCGACACCGGCGCGAATCTGCTCGTTGCCGCTCATGTAAGAGACGAGCACGCGAGCCAGCGGACCGACTTCCATGGGCTCGCCGTCGTAGCGCGGAGCCTTGGACCAGGTGTACTTGTCGTTGACGACTTCGTTTTCCTCGTCCTTGTAGTAACCCGGGAACTCCTTCGGCGGGACGGTGACACCCTCGAGCGGGTGCAGCGGAGCGCCGTCGTCGGCGTAGTAGGCGTGCGTGGTTTCCTCGGTCATCATGGCGCCGTCGAACTTCTCCAGAGTCGGCTTGCCGTCCCTCATACGGACGATGCCAGCGGGGAAGTAACGGTCTTCCAGGACGCGGGAAGTACGGTCGAACACGCCGTAGGCCAGGAAGTTGCCGTGCTTGTTGTTGCCGATGCCGATGACGTCGTCCAGGTAGACGCTGGCGATGGCGATGGCGTCGGGGATCAGAACCTCGTCGACCCACTGATGCAGCTGGGTCGCGCGGGCCAGGATGTCGTCAAGACGCTCGACGTTGGGCATCCATGCCGTGCCGCCGGGGATGGACGTCTGGATGTGCGGCATCTTGCCACCGATGATGGCGGCAATCTCGTCGGCCGTGGCCTGCATGTCGATGGCCTCGATGTAGTGAGCCGTCGCGATGAGGTCGACTTCGGGCGGGAGCTTGTAGGCGTTGGGTGCCTGCCCCTCCATGAACCAGCCGCCGGACAGCCAGGAGTACTGGCCGTTTTCCGCGAACTTCTCCAAGCGCGCCTTGACGGCCTTGAAGTCGCGCACGGCCAGGCCGAGCTGCTCGGCAACCTGCGTAGCCTTGACCGGGTCGGCGTTGAGGGCGTTGAGCGGGTTGACGTAGTCAAGAGCGCTCAACTGATAGAACCACAGGATGTGGCTGTGCATGAACTGCGCGCCCTCGACGAGGTTGCGCACGATACGCGCGCCTTCGGGGTGCTGGATACCGTAGGCTTCCTCTGCCGCGTACACGGAGCTGTGGCAATGGGAAACCGGGCAGACGCCGCAGATGCGCTCTGCGATGAGGGCCGCGTCGGTTGGCTCGCGCCCCTCGAGGATGAGCTCGAGGCCGCGGAACAGACCGCCGGAAACCCAGGCGTCGGAGACCTTGCCATCGGTGACTTCCATCTCGATGCGGAGATGGCCTTCGATGCGGTCTACCGGGTCAATGATCGAATGCTTTGCCATTTACTACTCTCCCTCCTTGACTTCCTCTGCCGGCTTCTCTTCTTCGTCAGCAGGCTCGGAGGGCTGAGCACCGCGCACGATGCCGTGCTCTTTATCCCACTTGCGGATGGGCTCCCAGTCGGGGCCGACCTGGCCTTCGGTGCGGCCGGCCTTCTTCATGCCGATGCCGTGGATGACCAGCGCAGCGGCGACGACGCCGGTAACGGCCAGCGCGATGGGCGTGGCCTGGAAGTCGAAGTCGCCCAAGCGCAGCGTCTTCATGCGGCCGAGGAACGGCGAGGAGACGTCGACCCAGTTGCGGCGCGTGACCGATGGGTCTGCCTCGCAGCAGCCGATGCAGGGGGCGCCGGAGTCGATGCACCAGCTGACGCGGCGGTTCCAGCGAACCTGAGCGCAGTTGGCCTTGGTCTGCGGGCCTTTGCAGCCGAGGGCGTACAGGCAGTAGCCCTTCGCCTCTTCTTCGCTGCCGAACTCGTACACGAACTCGCCATTCTCGAAGTG
>CASDTD010000153.1 GCA_949283445.1 uncultured Coriobacteriia bacterium
CGAAAACGGCAAGCAGCATGAAATCATCAGCTTCGGGGCGTCGGAATACCCGGAGGACATCGAGGCGTTCGTCGCCGATGTGCGCGCGCTGGCAGCGACGCTGCCCGCCCCCGGTGAGGTCTTTGCTTCGAAGGGCGTCTCCTCGCTTGCAGAAGTCGTCCCGGCACACGCAGACCTCGAACTCGCGCTTGCCGCGCTTGTCGAAATCACGAACGAGGTCAATCACGATTCCGGGCGCCTTTCCGATGCGCTTATCAGCGGTTTTGTGCGCTCGCTGGTGCAGCGCGTCGAGCTGCTCGACCGTTAGGGGCTTTCAGCGGGCGTCTTGTCGTGCCCCGACGCGCAATCTTGCCCGCGGAGGATGCTGCGGTGGGCGAAAAGGCACGCTGGGGCATTTCGTGCGGCTGTCTTTATGCCCCGGCGCGTGATTCTGACCGCGCAAGAGGCGGAAGCGGTCGAGATGTTGCGCGGGGGCACGGTCTGCCCATGCGCCCTGTGCCCCGACGTGCAATTTTGCCCGCGTGTGGCGCAGCGATGGTCGAAAACGCACGCTGGGGCAGCGCTTGGGGTATCATGCCGCCGCAGGGGACAGTCGACGCGGAAAGGAGAGCGCATGCAGGCGGTGTTGTTCGATAACGATGGGACGATTGCCGACACGAAAGGCATGATACTCGAGTCATTTCGCTATGCGACGAACAAGGTGTTGGGCAAGAGCTTTCCCGACGAGATGTTCATGGCGAAAAGCGGCATTCCCCTGGCCGACATGATGGCGGATTACACTGATGACCCCGCCGTGCAAAAGCAGCTGCTCGACACGTACCGTTCCTACAATCACAAGATTCACGACGAGCGCATCGCGTTATTCGAAGGCGAGCGGGCCGCGCTCGACGAGCTTGTCGCGATGGGCGTGCATCTGGGCGTGGTCACTTCCAAGCTTCATGCGCTCGCGCAGCGTGGCCTGGACGTGTTAGACATCAGCCGTTATATGGAAGTGCTCATAGCAGCTGACGATTGCCCGAAGGCAAAGCCCGACCCCGCGCCGATCCTCGCAGGGTGCACTGCCTTGGGCGTCGACCCTGCTCAGACGGTGTATGTGGGGGACAGCCCCTTCGACATCCAGGCTGGCCTGGCTGCCGGGTGCTTTACCGTCGCCGTCACGTGGGGCCATCACGGCGCGGACGCTTTGCGCGAACAACACCCTCATGCGCTCATCGCCCGTTTCGATGAGTTGGCACCTTGCATACGTGCGTTTACCTGCAAAAACGCATCCTCTTAGCACAGAACTCGCGCTGCGTCTTCTAAAAACACAACTTGTTCACACGCTCTGCAGACTCTGTGGAGTAACCCCCTTGCGCACTTATGCGTTCACAAGACGTTCACAAGTGTCCCGTAGGGTTTTCCGTGCTCGTGCAAAGGATCTATTGCATTTGAAATATACCCGGATCGCTTACGCAGAGGTGTTTGTTAGTTTTGAAGATCAAGACCCGTGTTTCCCGGACGTGCGCGCTTGTTACTGCAGGTGTCGCGCTCACCTTGACCCTTTCCGTTGCGCATGCGACGCCGGCGCTGGCCATTGAAAGCGCCGATGCCGCGCAAGCCGCGTTTTCCAGCCAGAAGTTTCTGCAGGATGCAGATGACCTCGGCAAGGCCATCGACAAGGTGGCGTACCAGGTCAAGCTGCAGAACATGACGCCGAACGAGAAGGTCATCGTCGTCGCCAAGAAGTACCGGGGCGTTCCCTATGTCGCGGGCGGCTCGACTCCGTCGGGGTTTGATTGCTCGGGGTTCACGCAGTACGCGTACGGCAAGGTCGGCGTCAAGCTTTCGCATAACTCCCAGGCGCAGTACAACGAGTGCGGTACGAAGGTCGCACGTGCCGATTTGAAGCAGGGCGACCTCGTCTTCTTCGGCGGCAGCACGTCATCCATCAACCATGTGGGCATTTATGTGGGCAACGGCAAGTACATCCATTCCCCCCAGACGGGTGACGTCGTCTCCATCGACGACTTGTCCCATCGCACCAATTACGTGGGGGCCGCACGCCCCTGCTAGCGGATGTACGGCGAGCGGGGCGTATCGTGCGGATGCTGCCTGCGGCGCCACGCGACGCTTTGCGCCCACACGTGCGGCATTTCGCGCGCAGTGTTCGAGCTCATTACCCGCCGGCAGCTGGCCCCACGCGCTCGACTGTACGTGCTGTTCCGCTTGCCTTATGGCACCGGAGACAGCATCCGCCTGCGGCACTGTCAATGCTTTTTCAGCCAGGCGATGATATCGGCGCTTTCGTACAGCGGCGTTCCGTCGATGAACAGGCAGGGCACTTGCTGCTTGCCGCCCACCTCGATAAGCCGTGCGCGGTCTTCGGG
>CASDTD010000154.1 GCA_949283445.1 uncultured Coriobacteriia bacterium
GATGTTGAGCATGCCGCCATGGAGCCAGTAGTTGGCGAACGTCTGTCCATAGGCGGCCTCGGACTGCGCTACCTCGTTTTCATGGTGCGGGAACACGAGGTCGGAGCCGCCGCCGTGGATGTCGAGCGGCAGACCGAGATACCTCTGCGCCATGGCAGAGCATTCCAGATGCCAGCCAGGACGGCCCTCGCCCCACGGGGAGGCCCAGTGCGGCTCGCCCGGCTTGGCCGCTTTCCACACGGCGAAGTCCAGCGGGTCGCGCTTGCGGTCCTCGAGCCCCTGGTTGTCGGCGCGCAGCTCGCGGTGGCCAGATTCCATCTCGTCGATGTTGCGGCCGGACAGCTTGCCGTATTCGGCAAACGAGCGCACCGAGAAGTACACGTCGCCGTCCACCTCGTAGGCATACCCCTTTTCGATGAGCAGCTCCACGAGCTCGATCATCGCGGGAATCTCCTCAGTGGCCTTCGGGCGCACGTCCGGATCGGCGATGCCAAAGCGGTGCATGGCGTCGATGAAGGCATCGGTATAGAACGCCGCGATTTCTGCGGGCGTCTTGCCTTCTTCGGCGGCGCGGTTGATGATCTTGTCATCGACGTCGGTGATGTTCTGCACGAACGTGACTTCGTAGCCGCGCCATGTCAGGTAGCGGCGCACCACGTCGAAGGTCAAAAACGTGCGCGCGTTGCCGATGTGAATGTAGTTGTAAACCGTGGGTCCGCATCCGTACATCGCGACCTTGCCCGGCTCGCGGCACACGAGCTCTTCCTTGCGATGAGTCGCGGTATTGTAAATCTGCATATCTTGCTCCTCGATCGGATAGTCCGAAAACGCACACGCGACAGCGTCGCGGCGAACACGAATGTAGTCGGCGCTATGTTAACAGGAAAGCAGGGCGACGGCTTGCGCGGAGACGCCTTCGCCGCGGCCCTCGTAGCCCAGATGCTCCGTGGTCGTGGCCTTCACGCCCACCTGCTCCACATCGATGTCCAGCGCTCTGGCGATATTGGCGCGCATCTGCTCGCGGTACGGCGACATCTTCGGCGCCTGCATCATGACGACCGAATCAATATCGTCGATGGAAAAACCCTGCTCGCGCACGAGTGCGCCCACCTGGCGCAAAAGCCCGATGGAGTCTGCACCCGCATAGGCAGGGTCGGTGTCGGGAAACAGCTTGCCGATATCGCCGGCGCGCAGCGCGCCCACAAGGGCATCCATGATGGCGTGCGCGAGCACGTCGGCATCGGAATGCCCGTCGAGCCCTTTTTCGAAAGGGATGTTCACGCCGCCGATGATGAGGTCACGCCCCTCGGCAAACGCGTGGACGTCATAACCCAAGCCGATACGCTGCATCTAGTCGTTCCTCCGCCCCACGCGCGAGGACAGCGCCGCGATGACCGGGCCGACGTCTTCCGGCACCGTGACCTTGATGTTGTCGCGCGGGCCGTCGAACATGAGAATCTTGCCGTCGATGCGCTCGACGAGCGAGGAATCGTCCGTCCCGACGAAGCCATCGATCATCGCCGTCTGGTAGGCGCGACGGCAGATTTCCGCGCGGAAGATCTGCGGCGTCTGCGCAACCCAGAACATGCTGCGGTCGGGCGTTCCCACAATGGAATGCCCGTCCACGACCTTGAGCGTGTCGATGGAAGGATGCCCCACCACGACGCCGTCGGCGTCGGTGTTGCCCTTGAGGGAATTGAGCGCATGAGTGATGAGGTCGACCGTCACCAGCGGGCGAGCCCCGTCGTGAATGGCGATGTAGTCGAAATCTTCGGGAACGGCGTCCACGCCGTTCATGGCGCTTTCCTGGCGGATGGTGCCGGCGCTGGCGAACTCGATGGGCGTCACGAACGGATAGGGGTCAATCGCGTTTCTGCAATATTCCTCACGCCTCTCATCGGGGCACACGATGACGATGAGGCCGACATCGGGCGTGGCGTCGAACGCCTCTGCCGACCAGGTGAGCACGGGTTTGCCCAGCACCTCGAACAGCTGCTTGCCGCCGGGGTTGCCGAAGCGCTCCGCCGAACCGCCCGCGACGATGACCGCCGCCGTGGACGGGTTTTTCGCCACGCGGCCTTCCAGCGAGACCTGCGAGCTCTCGAACACGTTGATGCGGTGGACGAACTTATCCACCTGGGCCGGGCTGAGCGTTGCTGGGCCAGTTACCGGGTCGAGGTCGGTGCCCACTCTGCTCTCGAACTCTTCTACCATGCCGCTCCCCTTCCCCGTTTGCCTGCGCCTACCGGCTGCTCTCGAATTGCTCGAGCCGTTCTATTTCGCGGTCGAGCACATCTCGCGCGCTTTTCATTGCCAAGATAGTAGCGTTTTCGGGCACGACCCTCTCTTTTCCTTGGTCGAGCGTTATGGATTCCCCGCCGAAGTACAGGTCGATGACACCACGACGCTGCGAAACGGTGATTGCGAGCGTGTCCGTCTGCACGCACATGCGCATCGCCGTGCGGTGCCGCATGCCCGTTTCCCTGGTCTCGCAGCTCACAGTCGGGGTGAGGTGAACGTTGGCGCGCAAGATGCGCCGCGCATGCCCGTCCAAGACAATTGCCCCGTCCATCTTCGCAAGCTCGAACAAGCGATTCGGCGTAAACGCCGTATCCAAGACAAAGCCCCCGCTTCCCGCCGCGAGTACGTTTTCCGTGTCCCCGATGCAGATAAGAGCACCAGAACCGGACGCGACGATCATGTCAAGCGCGTAGCGCAGGTCGCTGCCGGGAGCCACCGCCTCAAGCGCGGATTCCATATTTTGAACGACGTCGCCCATGGACGCTTCTCCCCCTCGCCGGCCTGCACCCTGCAGACCATCATAACACGGAGCCGCCGTATCATTTCGCGATACGACGGCCCCGCACATTCTTGATATCACGGCAGCGCTAGTCGGCGACAGCGTCCCCTCCTGCAGTCCCGTGCCCCGACGAGCCTGCAGCGGCAGGCGCGATGCTCAGGTTCGATGCCGGTGCCTCCAGGGCGAGCGTCTTGCGCGCCCGCAGCTTCGGGACCTCGCCCTTTCCCGGCGCGAACACGAGCTCGTCGCCCACGTAGTCGACCAGGATAATCGAGCCTTCCGTCCACTTGCCCTCCAGAATCTCTTCGGAAAGCGGATCTTCGATGAGGCGCTGGATGGCGCGACGCAGCGGACGGGCACCGAACGCCTTGTCCGTACCCTCGGCGGCGATGTGGCGCTTAGCCGCGGGCGTGAGCTCGATGCTCATGCCCTGGACGATGAGACGCTGGCGCAGGTCGTCGACGAGCAGGTCGATAATCTGGGCGATCTCCTCGTCGGAAAGCGAGGTGAACACGATCGTCTCGTCCACGCGGTTCAAAAACTCGGGACGGAACAGTTTCTTGAGCTCGGCCATGACAGAGCTCTTGATGTCCTTGTCGGAAAGGCCGCTCGTGTTCGACGTGCCAAAGCCCAGCGGGTTTTCCCGCGTGATCTCGCGCGCGCCGACGTTGCTCGTCATGATGATGACAGCGTTGCGGAAGTCCACCTTGCGCCCCTGCGCGTCCGTCAAGTGCCCCTCTTCCAAAATCTGGAGCAGGACGTTGAAGACATCCGGATGCGCCTTCTCTATCTCGTCGAACAAGATGACCGAGTAGGGCCGTGCGCGCACGGCCTTGGTGAGCTGACCGCCCTCGTCGTAGCCCACGTAGCCCGGCGGCGAGCCGATGAGGCGGCTGACCGTGTGCTTTTCCATGTACTCGGACATGTCCAGCGAGATGAGCGCGTCTTCGGTGCCGAACAGGAACTCGGCCAGTGCCTTGGAAAGCTCGGTCTTGCCCACGCCGGAAGGACCCAAGAAGATGAACGAGCCCATGGGGCGCTTCGGGTCTTTCAGGCCGGCACGGCTGCGGCGGATGGACTTGGCAAGGGCGGAAACCGCCTCTTCTTGACCGATGACGCGCTCGTGCAGCGCTTCTTCCATACGCAGCAGCTTGGCCGTCTCGGCTTCGGTGAGGCTGGAGACGGGAACGCCCGTCGCGATGGACACGACGTCGGCGATGCGGTCGACGTCGACCGTCGCGACGTTGAGCGCAGCATCTTCGCGCCATTTCTCCTCGAGCTTCGCACGTTCCTTGAGAAGCGCCTTCTCCTTGTCGCGAAGCTGGGCCGCCGCCTCGAAATCCTGGCTCGAGATGGCCTCCTCCTTCTGCATGCGGACCTTCTTGAGCTTGTCGGAAATCTGCGCGATGTCCGCAGGCACCGTCATGTTCTTGATGCGCATGCGCGCGCCTGCCTCGTCGAGGATGTCGATGGCCTTGTCGGGCAAGAACCGGTCTTGCACGTATCTATGGGACAGCGTGACCGCCGCCTCGACGGCCTCGTCGGTATAGTGCACGCGATGATGTGCCTCGTATTTGTCTTTGAGACCCTGCAGAATCGCGATGCTCTGCTCGATGGTCGGCTCCTCGACGACGAGCGTCTGAAAGCGCCGGTCGAGCGCTGCGTCCTTCTCGATGTGCTTGCGGTACTCGTCGGTCGTGGTGGCGCCGATGACCTGTATTTCCCCGCGCGACAACGGCGGTTTCAAGATGGCCGCCGCGTCGATGGAGCCTTCCGCACTGCCCGCGCCGATGATGGTATGCAGCTCGTCGATGAACAGGATGATGTTGCCGTCCGCCTTGACTTCCTTGACGACGCCCTTCAGACGCTCCTCGAATTCGCCGCGATACTTGGAGCCGGCGACGAGCGCGGAAACATCCAGCGTGACGATGCGCTTGTCGCGCAGCACGTCGGGCACCTGGCCGTCGGCGATGAGCTGAGCCAGTCCTTCCGCAACGGCCGTCTTGCCCACGCCCGGCTCGCCGATGAGCAGCGGGTTGTTTTTCGTGCGCCGGGACAGGATTTGCTCCATGCGCTCGGTCTCACGCTCGCGCCCGATGACCGGGTCGAGCTCGCCGTTAGAAGCCCGGCGCGTGAGGTCGACGCCGAACTCCTCGAGCATAGAGCCCTGTTGCGGGCGGGCGGCCTGCTGCTGCGCCCCCGGCCCCGCGAAGGGAACGGGCGTCGGCATAGCGTTCACGAGCTCGGTCACGGCATTGCGCACCTGGTCGCCGTCAACGCCCATGTTGACCAGTGCCTGCATGGCGATGCCGTTGCCCTCGCGCACGATGCCCAGCAGCAAGTGCTCGGTGGAGATGTAGTTCTGCCCCATCTGCAGCGCCTCGCGTAACGCTCCTTCCAAAACGCGCTTGGCGCGCGGCGTGAACGGAATGTGCCCCGCAGCAGCCGTCGTCTCCTTTTCGGTGATGTCCTTTACCTGCGCGACAGTCTCTTCGTAGGTGACGTTCAGACGGCGCAGCGCTTGCGCGGCAAGCCCCTCGCCTTCGCGGATGAGCCCGAGCAGCAGATGCTCCGTGCCCACATAGGGCTGCTCGAGGCCACGCGCCTCTTCCTGCGCCAGAATCAGAACCCTGCGCGCCTTGTCAGTGAATTTCTCAAACATGCAAACCTCCTCATGGAGAAAAAGCTACGAACAGTATAGGCACACGGCCCAACTGTGTGGTGACAGGACGTTGACGGCTCGCTGGCGCACACGTGACAAGATGTCACTTACGCTGCGACGGCACTTCGGAGTCGCAGGTTTCGGCCGCGGCGACGTTCGCACTTCGCAGAATTAGGTCGCGGCGACGTTCGAGGGCCAGGTTTCGGTCACGGCGACGTTTCGGCAATGTTTTCACGGCGAAAGCGTCGCTGCAGCCGAAATTTGCGAGAATGTGCCCCTCCGTCACGCAAAACGGCCCGCCAGCGTATGCCGGCAGGCCGTCGTCACAGTTCTTGCGCCCTGACGCCTTACAGCTCGATGTCGGCCTCCGGCCTCATGAACGGGAACAGCAACACGTCGCGGATGGAGTCGTTGTTGGTCAACAGCATGACCATGCGGTCGATGCCGATGCCGATGCCACCTGCCGGCGGCATGCCGTACTCCAGCGCGCGGATGTAGTCCTTGTCATAATCCATCGCCTCGTCGTCGCCGGCGGCCTTCTGACGCATCTGCTCGGCGAAACGCTCCTGCTGGTCCACCGGGTCGTTGAGTTCGGAAAACGCGTTGGCGTACTCATGACCGCAAATGAAGAGCTCGAAGCGCGAGGTGAGCTCGGGATTTTCGGGCTTCTTCTTGGCCAACGGGCTGATTTCGAGCGGGTGGTCGCACACGAAGGTAGGCTCGACGATGCTGTCTTCCACCAGCTCCTCGAAAATCTCGGAGATGAGCTTGCCCTTGCCCCACGATTCCTGCACCTCGACACCGGATTTCTTCGCCAGCGCACGCAGGTCTTCCAGGCTGCGGTCAAACGAGACGTCCTCGCCTGCCGCCTCGCTGGCGAGCTCGATCATGGTCGCGCGCCTGAACGGCTTGGAGAAGTCGATTTCGTGATCCTGGTAGGTGCACTGCAGCGAG
>CASDTD010000155.1 GCA_949283445.1 uncultured Coriobacteriia bacterium
GGCAGGGCGTGTTCGCTCCCGTGCTCGACGCCGCCATCGCGGACGGCTACAAGCGTCTCATGGCGCCGTCGCTCGAACGTGAGGTGCGTGCGCGTCTCACGGTTCGCGCGCAGACTGACGCCATCAGCGTCTTCGCCAAGAACCTCGAGAGCCTGCTTTCCGCCCGTCCCGTGCGCGGGGCACGCGTCATCGCGCTCGACCCGGGCTTTCGCACGGGCTGCAAGGTGGCCGTGCTCGACGAGACGGGCCGCCTGCTCGACCACGGCGTGGTCTATCCCACCAAACCGCGTCACGATGTGGAAGGCACCAAGCGCGAGCTCGCGCGTCTGGTGGCAAAGCACGGCGTAAACACCATCGTAATCGGCAATGGAACGGCGAGCCGCGAGACCGAAGAGGTGGTTTCCGAATTCATCGCGGAATCTGCTCCTGACCTGCGCTATACCATCGTCAATGAGGCGGGCGCTTCTGTCTATTCTGCATCCGAGCTCGCAAGCCAGGAGTTTCCTGACCTGGACGTGACCATTCGCGGGGCTATCAGCCTGGGGCGTCGCCTGCAAGACCCGCTCGCCGAGCTCGTCAAGATCCCGCCCCAGTCCATCGGGGTGGGGCAGTACCAGCACGACCTCGACCAAAACGAGCTTTCCCGCGCGCTGGGGCACGTGGTCGAAGACGTTGTCAACCGTGTGGGCGTGAACGTGAACACCGCCAGCGCGAGCCTACTCGGCTACGTCTCGGGCATCACGCCGACCGTGGCTCGCAACATCGTGGCCTATCGCGAGGCGAACGGCCTATTCGCAGACCGTCGCGAGCTTTTGAACGTGCCCAAGCTCGGCCCCAAGGCCTACGAGCAATGCGCCGGCTTTTTGCGCATCACGGGTGGGGACAACCCGCTCGACGCTACGGCGGTGCACCCGGAAAGCTATTCCGCGGCTGCTGCGTTGCTCGAGCGTGCCGGCGTGACGGCCGACGACCTCGCGCGCGGCGGCATTCCGGATATCGGCAAACGCATCGGCAGCGTGGGCGCGATTGCCGGCGAGCTCGGCTGCGGCATCATGACGCTTCTCGACATCGTTGCCGAGCTGGAGAAGCCAGGCCGCGATCCGCGCGACGACGCGCCGGAAGTCGTGTTCAGCCGCACTGCCAGGAGCCTGGAAGACCTCGAGGAGGGCATGGAGCTTACGGGTACCGTGCGCAACGTGGTGGACTTCGGCGCGTTCGTGGATATCGGCGTGCATCAGGACGGGCTCGTGCATATCTCCAAGCTGGCGAAGGGTTTTGTGAAGAACCCCAGCGACGTGGTTTCCGTCGGAGACACCGTGAGGGTGTGGGTCGAGAAGGTCGACACGCAGCGCGGCAGGATTTCGCTTACCATGGTGCAGGGGAAGTAGGGAAATGCGATAAGGCAGGGGGGATGACGGACATGAAGGCTTTGGTGCATGACAGGAATGGTTCGATTACGCTGTGCGAGCGTCCGCGCTCTGAGCTTCAAGAACCCACTGACGCCATCGTGCGCGTGACGCGCTCGACCATCTGCACGAGCGACCTGCATATCATGCACGGCGCGGTGCCCCGAGCGCTGCCGGATACGGTACTGGGACACGAGTTCGTCGGCGTCGTGGAAGAGGTGGGGGCGGGGGTCTCCCGTTTCACGCCGGGCGAACGTGTGGCGGTGAACTGCGAGACGTTCTGCGGCACGTGTTTCTTCTGCGAGCGGGGCTGGGTGAACAACTGCGTGCAGGGCGGTTGGGAGCTCGGCTGTCGCATCGACGGCTGTCAGGCGGAATACGTGCGCGTGCCTTTTGCCGACAACGCTTTCACGTACATTCCCGATACCGTGACCGACGAGGACGCGTTGTTCCTCGGCGATATCCTCGCCACAGGCTGGTGGGGGGCGCGGCTCGCGGAAATCGAGGAAGGCTCGACGGTTGCGGTGATCGGTGCGGGGCCGGTGGGGCTTACCACCATGATGTGCGCGCGTCTAGCAAACCCCGGTTGCATTGTCGCCATAGAGCGCGATGCGCACCGTGCCAATCTTGCCGCCGAGCTGGGGCTTGCCGACCGCGTTATCAATGGTGACGCGCCGCTCGACGCGATTGAGCAGGCGGTGCGCGCGCTTGCTCGCCACGGTGGTGCCGATGCCGTCATCGAGGCGGCGGGTGGCGATAATACCTTCGAGATGGCGTGGCGCATCGCGCGCCCGAACGCCGTCGTGGTGCTTTCGGCCATGTACGAACGCGACCAAGTGCTGCCGTTACCCAGCATGTACGGCAAAAACCTCACGTTCAAGACCGGCGGGGTGGACGCGAGTGGCCTCGACGAGGTGATGGCGCTCATCGAAGCCGGCAAGATTGACACGAGCTGTCTTATCTCAAAACGTTACCCGCTCAACGACATCCTCGAGGCTTACCGCGCGTTCGAAACGCATGAGGACGACTGTCTCAAAGTGGTTATCACGCCCTGGGAGAATCGGGATTAGCAGCGCACGGCGTGCGAGTGTCAAAAAAACGTGTCACACCTCTTCGCTAGGCTTGCGATAGGTCTCTCGGTAACGGGAGCTCAAGATAGTTAAAACGCAAGATGAAAGGGTGTTGACAATGGGGCTCGACGCATCGGTTCGTTGCAGATGCTTCGAAGAGCATAGACTTAAGCCAGGGCCGATGCCCTACGAAGATCTTTACATCGACGAAGAGGGCTATCTGGCTTCCCGTGGGCTCGACAGTTTATATAGTCGATATGAATATGACGAGTTCAGGAGACGATACGGAACGCTCTACGACTTATTTTTAGATTGGACGTATAACTGCTGCGAACATGAAGACGGGGAGTATTGCTCCGAACGGGTAAGCAATTGGGCGGGGTGCGCACGCTTCGATTCCCTTGTGGAAGAGGTTGGCGGACGTGAAGAGTTTCCACTATTGAGTTCGTTCCTTCCGCATGCTAACGGCGGCCTTTATCCAGTAGAAAAGGCACCTGATACGCTCGAAGAGCTCAACCGTTTTATCGAGGCAATTCTCGATGTTGACGAGTGGGTTCTTTGCGAGGCGGAAAGCGGCCAGCCTATCTGGTCTGTTACCGACAACCAGACATTCACTTGGATGTATGGTCCGTCTGACAAGGTGGGAATGAGGGGAGGCATGGTTTATTTCGAGCATGCAGGTGAGCCTCGTGTGGAAACATCTCATTTCAAGCAGGTTCCCTTGGGTACCCAAGAGGCCGATTCATGTCAGCCAATGCGCATTATCTGTCTTGATTCGGGTAGGGAAACACTGACATTCGATTCTATTGGGCCACAGGGATGGCCCGAGGAAGAGCGCGAGTTCTATGTGACAGCAAAAAAGGCACCATTTCTTTTCGAAGGCAAGTACGGGACAGCAGAACGTCTCAAAAGGCTGCTTATTGCTTCGATAGAGACGGGCAATCCTATAAGGTGGTGCTAGAAATGTCAGAAGTGACAATCGAACCTTACGGCGATATGTTCGATCGCTGCTCTCCGGCTTATATCGAGCCTTTTGCGCAGAACGATAGAGTCATATTGATTTCTTACATTGATGATTTTTACGATTTGCATATGAGGATCAGTCAGGAGCTATATCCATCACTGACATCTGCAATTACAGAAAATGAAGAGTTAAGCGCTGGTTACCGACGCATGCTCGTTGAAGAAAGCAATGAGCTTAAGGCCCTTGTGTTCGAAGCGAAGAGCAAAGCGCTTGTAGGGGAAGTCGTTGCTCGCCTATTTGGGGAAGGCCTCATAGAGGTTGGCTGGGATGTGCGTCCGAAATATCAGGGAATGGGATATGCGACCCGTGCGGCCAAGCTGTTCATCAAAACGCTGAATCAACAAAGAGAATGCTCCGGGTTTGTCGCTGCAGTCGAAGCGGATAACGCTGCCAGCAAAGCAGTTATCAGGAAGCTCGGCGGAAAGCCGAGCGGACTCAGGACGACTGTCTTAACCGAAGCCCTAGGAGAAGAAGGGCGGAAGAAATTCCAATCAGAAAATGAGGAATTATTGACGGAGGAGCTTGTTGAGGAGGCGGGGATATTTGGTGTCGACCCTGCAGAACTTCTCACTCACGCGCTGGTGTACTCTATTCCAGTTCCTGCTGGATAAAGATGTGGGCGATTTCATCGTGCTGTTTTGTCAGCAGACTCAAAGGAGAAAAAATGCTCGCTCCTATAGAAAAGCCAGTTCAGGAACGTGCGCAACGCGCGTTCTTCGTTGACAGCGAAAACGGGATAAACTCGCTGATAGAGGGCATCGAAAACCTCAATCGCTCCGACAGGGTGGTCGTGTTCCACCGGAATGCCGTGCCCAAGAATGCCCAGCTTCGTATCGAGATGTGTCCAGCGGCTGTGGACTGGATAGCCTGTGTCGACCCGGGCGTGAAAAACTCCATGGACGTTCAAATTATTGCCGAGCTTTCCGCGTGCCTTCAGGCGGACAAGTTCGAAAGCGGGTTCATCGTCAGCAACGATAAAGGGTATCTTCCCGCTCTACATTATCTCGAGCGTTCAACGCGCGGGGAAGGGCATACGCTTGCGCTCGTTTCGAGCATCGAGAAGGGAATTGCCCGCAATATGTCGGAGTTCTTCCATGCGCTGAAAGAGGCGAGTACCCGGCAACAGCTGGCACGAGCCTTCGCCCTTGTCATGGGCGAAGAGGGCGCTAAAAGCACGCTTGACAAGCTGAGTGCGCTGCTCGTCCAACCGGCAAAAGAACAGCTGGAGAATGCACAGTCGGAGAATCTTGCGGAAGGCGCCGTCTTGCGCTCGGCGGATGACATCACGGTGCCTACACAAACCAGTTCGAAACAAGAGCATCTGTCTTTCAAGAAAACGCGCGGGATTGGGAAGGCGCTTTCGTGCAAGCTTGAGGAAGCGGGAATAGAAACCCCGCTTGCGCTCAAGGAAGTCGGGTCCCTGGAAGCGTGGCGGCGTATCCATGAAGAAGACAAATCGTTTTCCGTTAGGTGGATTTACACGTTCGAGGCGGTGGTGCAGGGCGTGTCGCTCGACCAGCTAGATCAAGCCCGGAAAGCGGAGCTGAAGAAAGATGCGAAGAAGTGCATTGCTGCTTGATTGGGTCTAGGCGTGGTCCGTATGACATGGCATTTACTGTGCGGGTGACGTAGTATGGTACGCGATGCAGGATAACGTCGACTTTAGGAGGCCATCATGGACAAAGAAGTGCTCGATTACGTAGCGGAACGTGCCGATATCTTGGCGACTGCCGAGTCCAGCAAGCAGGAAACCAAGGATGCGGCGCTTGCCTGGAAAGAGGCCGTTGCAGCAGGTGACGACGCGGCAGTGGAAGAGGCCACCACGAAGTTTGTTGATTTTCTGGAAGGGCGTCCGCGTGAGATTGACGGGCTGATTGCATTCCTCGAGGGCCCTGCCAAGGAGATATTCGGCGAAGAAGGCGCAGCTCAGGCGCTTGAGACGCAGAAGAAGCGCAAGGAGGAGGGCGCGAAGTTCTGCGATTGCCCCTCATGCACGGCGGCATCCGAGATTCTGGCCAAGTTTGGCCGCGTGGAGCTGTAGCCCGCAATGTGACAAAGGGTCACATCAAATTCGCACTCTGTTGTCATGCTGCGCATGTGACGTTGAGAGGAGCGCCCAGGGCAATCCTGGGCGCTCTGGTGTAATACCAGCCCGGGGGCTTCAACCGCGCGCGGAATACCCGCAGGTGCCGCCAAAGGTGGAGTACACTCTGACCGAGCTCGGAGACTCTCTCATGGAAGCGCTCGACCAACTGTGCCTCTGGGGTACCGAGCACATGCCGAGCGCGTAGCCGAGCGGTTCATGCGTGGAAGACACGCTGGTATGTTCGTTGGCTTGAAGGGCTGGATGGGATGGAGATACGGCAGGAAACGCCTGGTGATTACGGGGTTGTGCGGGAGGTCGTGCATACGGCTTTCGAAAGCGCCGAGCACAGCGACGGCAATGAACACGAGCTCGTGGGTCTGTTGAGGGAAAGCGGCTCCTTCGTGCCAGAGCTCTCGCTCGTCGCGGTCGAGGACGACATCATCGTGGGGCATATCATGTTCACTGAAGTTCGCATCGGCGGGTCTGCGGAGCTCGCGCTCGCGCCGCTGTCTGTTCTGCCGGCGTATCAGAAGCGGGGGATAGGAAGCGCCCTCATGCAAGCGGGGCACGATGCCGCGCGAAAGCTCGGATATGGGTATTCGATTGTCTTGGGAGACCCTGGATACTATCGAAGAGCGGGCTATGTGCCGGCAAGCTGCTACGGAATCATCGCCCCGTTCGATGTCGCCGACGAGAACTTCATGGCGCTCCGGCTGCGCGATGATGCCGGGGCTGTCCGGGGGGCCGTCTCCTATGACGCGGCGTTCGGAATTTGACGA
>CASDTD010000156.1 GCA_949283445.1 uncultured Coriobacteriia bacterium
AAATCTACGAAGGCGTCGTCGAGGTCAAGTCCATCGCGCGCGAGGCCGGCGTTCGCTCGAAGATCGCCGTCTACTCCCGCGAGCCGAACCTCGATCCGGTTGGCGCCTGCGTCGGCCCCAAGGGCAACCGCATCCGCCAGGTCGTCAGCGAGCTGCGCGGCGAGCGCATCGACGTCATCCAGTGGAACGAGGATCCGGCAATCTACGTGGCCAACGCCCTGTCGCCGGCCAAGGTTTCCAACGTCTCCATTGACGAGGACTCGCATTACGCGACGGTCATCGTGCCCGACGACCAGCTGTCGCTGGCCATCGGCAAGGAAGGCCAGAACGCGCGTCTTGCCGCGCATCTGACCGGCTGGCACATCGACATCAAGTCGGCGAGCCTGGTGGCGTCCGGCGCCGACATCTCGCTTATCGACGACGATGACGACGATGTCGACGAGCTCATCGACCAGCGCTGCGAGTACGTGAGCGAAGACGGCGTCCGCTGCCGTAACCACGCGCGCCCCGGCTCCCGCTTCTGCGGCGTTCACGCAGATGAGGACGAGCCCGAAGAGGAGTCGCTGATCTAAATGGGAAAGAAGCCCCCGACAAGGACTTGCATCGCTTGCGGAACGGCCGCGGACAAGCGCGCCTTGTGCCGCATCGTGCGCTCGCCCGAAGGGCATGTCGCCCTCGACGCGAGCGGCAAGGCTCCTGGTCGGGGGGCGTATCTGTGCCTCGACGAAGCGTGTTTTGCCACGGCGCAGGCAAAGCGCCTGCTTGACGCGCGTCTGCGCGTCCGCGTTGGCGCCGAGGACTATAAACGACTGGAGCAAGAATTCCGCGACCTCATCGCAGGTGCGCGCGAGATGCAGTAGGGATGGTGAGAAGATGGCAGGTATACGCGTTCACGAGCTTGCCAAGGAGTTCGGCATGACCTCCAAGGAACTCCTGGAGAAGCTCAAGGAAATGAAGATTCCGGCTAAGAACCATGCGTCAACGCTGGTCGAAGCCTATGTCGACAAGATCCGCAAGGAGCTTGGCCCCGAGCTGCAGGAGCGCGCCAAGAAGATCGAGGCGGAAAAGCGCAAGGAAGCCGCCGAAAAGGCCCGCAAGGCGAAAGAGGACCGCAAGAAGATCGAAGAAGAGCACAAGAAAGACGTGCAGGCGGAACTCGAGCGCCGCGAGGAAGATCGCAAGCAGCGTGCCGAGGCCAAGACCGACGCCGAAACCAAGAGCGACGGGGAAGGCGAGCAGGAAAAGAAGGAAAGCAAGCTGAAGAAGCACTCTTCCGTCTTCGACAGCCTGCTGTCCCAGATCGCCTCTGAAAACGACCGCCTCGCGCACGAAAAGGCCGCCAAGGAAGAAGCTGCCAAGAAGGCGGCCGAGGAAAAGCGCGCCAAGAAGGCCGAGCAGAAGGCCGCAGCTGCCGATGCTTCCCCGTACAAGGAAAAGGGCGCCGGCAAGAAGAAAAAGAAGGGCCGCAAGGGCGCGGAATCGGTGGATTCCGAATCTGAGGACGACCGGTACCGCAAGATGGCGCAGGCCGCCGAAAAGCTCGAGCGCAACAAGGTGCTCGAAGAGGCGCGTGCCGCCGTGGCAGAAGCCGAGCGCCAGTCCACGGGCCGCCGCAAGAAGCGCAAGGAGCGCCGCGAGGCCGAAAAGGCCGCCCGTGCTGCCGAAGAGGCAGCCAAGAAGGCCGAGGCCATGGGCGTGTCGGTGGGCACGATCACGGTCACGAGCGGCGTCACGGTGGGCGAGCTGGCAGACGCCCTGGACGTTCCCGGCAACGAGATCGTCAAGCGCCTGTTCTTGCTGGGCACGCCGCTTACGTTGACGCAGTCCATGAGCGACGACTTGGTCGAGCTCATCGCGGCAGACCTGGAGCGCGAGGTCAAGATTATCTCCCCTGAAGAGGAGATGCAGTTCACGTTCCACGACGAAGAAGAAGACCTGAAACCCCGCCCGCCGGTGGTCACGGTCATGGGCCACGTCGACCACGGCAAGACGTCCCTGCTCGACGCCATCCGCCATTCCGGCGTGCAGGCCACCGAGGCAGGCGGCATCACGCAGGCCATCGGCGCGTCGGTTGTCTGGATCAACGGGCATCAGATCACCTTCATCGACACCCCGGGCCACGAGGCGTTCACCGCCATGCGTGCGCGCGGTGCCCAGGTTACCGACGTCATCGTCTTGGTCGTCGCGGCTGACGACGGCGTCATGCCGCAGACCATCGAGGC
>CASDTD010000157.1 GCA_949283445.1 uncultured Coriobacteriia bacterium
AGCATAACGCACGCGAGCACACGCGGCTGTGCATCACGTCAATTGGTTTCGCGATTGGCACAATGTATGTATATTACTTTCGATTTGGCAATGTTATTGACCATAATAAGGAGCGTTTCTTCGATTACTTCTACACTAAAGCGCAACATTCTGTCATATTACGTATATTTTTCTCGATTTGGCTATTTTTATACGTGAATGACTGACATATATGTTTTACGGGTGCACGACGTGACTTTTTGCACGGGTTAATGGTGGTAAGCGGTGCGCAGGGAACTGACGGAAACGTGCATCAGTGCTGGAGCGGAAACGTGCAACAGCGTTGGAGCGAAAACGCAGCGCACGTTTGGCGAGATTTTGTCCTGCGAACCTGGGGGGCATTGAGCAGGGGGGCGGGCCGACGGCATGCACGTTTCACGAGCTTTTGCCCCGCCCAGAGCACTCCAGCTAAGCGATTTGCGGGGCAATGCCTCGTCGAACGTGCAGTGGTGTGATGCCCTTGGGACAAAAGCTCGTCGAACGTGCGGAGAGGGTGCCCGCGCGCCTTGGGGACGCCAGCCCTCGGGACAAAAGCTCGTGAGGTATGCGGTGCACGCGCTCTGCCAGAAAGCAGCGAGTTGGAGAGCACGCAGACGACCGTTTTGCTCTCCAACTCGCCTCCGTTTGGCAAACGCGCCATTTTCGAGCGGATTGGAGAGCATTCCACACCCGCATCTGCTCTCCAACTCGCCCGTTTTTGGCAAGGGACAGGGAGGTCGCGATTAGGCCCGGCAAAGGCCAAGGGAATCGCGGCGAGGCACCATGCATGCACACGCCTGAGCGCACATGAAAGGGGGCCCGCATACCGCGAGCCCCCTTCGCTTGCATATACTGTCAGCTTCGACGCCTTAGAGCAAATTTACGCCTTCACGATCGGCTTGATGATGCCGTAGCCGCCGTTCTTGCGGTGGTAGATGACCTGAACCTGGTGGGCATCCTGGTCGAAGTACACGAAGAAGTCATGGCCGAGCAGGTCGGTCTGAACCAGCGCATGCTCTTCGGTCATCGGCTCCATCTCGACTTCCTTGATGCGCACGAGCAAGTCGTCATCGTCTTCGCCTTCGGGAATGATGGCGTCGATGTCGATGGGTGCCGGCTCGGGCTCGGTCTGGCGGATGGTGCCACGGCCGCCACGGCGCTCGACGACCTTGGTCTTGTACTTGCGCAGCTGACGCGTGACCTTGTCAGATGCCACGTCAATGGCAGCGTACATGTCTTCGTCGGCCTCTGCCACGCGGATGACGGCGCCCTTGGCGCGTACCGTTACCTCGCACACCGCGCTTTTCGGGTTAGCGGGATTCTTCTCGGCACGCAGGATGACCTCTGCATCCATGGCGGCGCGGTCGAACACTTCAAGAGCACGTCCGATTTTCTCGTCGACATACTGCTTGAGGGCTGGCGTGACGCTGGTCTTTCTTCCGGTAACTGTGATAGCCATGACGAACCTCCTTAAATCGGCCTACATGTGTTCGGTGAACTCCACATCGTCTAGGTCTATCTTTCCTCCAACTCTACTTGCCAAACGATGTCTTGGGCAGTGCGCTGATATCGACTTGACCGGGCAGGAGCGCTTCGCCTGCCGTGCCCAGCCACTTGGCCTCGATGACGCGTAGCACGCCATTTTGCGTAATCGTGTTGAGTGCGTTCGAAACAGCGGCGCTGACCTCGCTGTTCGCGGTGAGCGTGACGGCGTACATGGGCGTGACGCTGTCCGCGCTCAGAAAATCGACGCGCACGACGTCGCTGTAGTTGCGGGCGAAATAGCTGCCGATGACCGCATCAGCGACCAGATACTTCTGCTGGCCGCTTTCAAGGGCGTCAAACGCCTCTTGCATGGTCGACGTGGCTTGCACCGCCTCGGCGCCCAAAGCCGCCTGCACGGTGTACGCCGCCGTCGTCTCGCCCTGCACGAGAATCTTGCTGTCCGCGTCAAGATCGGACACAGACGCGGGACGGTTGCTTTCCAGGCAGAACAACGACGCGCCATCGTTGATGTAGGCGGGCGTATAGGTGACCGTATCGACGTTGCCCGACTTGGTCATGCCCATCGCGACGTCGACCTGCCCGTTGGTGAGCGCGCTGCGCCCGTTCGAACTCACGTCGACGATCTGCAGCTTCATGCCGAGCTCGTCGGCAATAGCCGCGGCGACGTCGACGTCGAAGCCGACGGTCTCGTTGTTGGAATTGACGCCCGCATAGGGGGAATTCGACGCGTTCACGCCCACGGTGAGCGTGCCATCGGTTATCGTCGTGCCGCTTTCCAGCTGGGGAGTGAGATTGCTCTGAACTTCCGTTTCGGTTTGACAGCCCGTCAGCGCCGCTGCGACGCCTACTGCCAACGCCACTGTCACTATCGCCGCGATGATGCCTGTGCTCTTCGTTCGTTTGCCAACCATAGTGCTCCGTTTAGCTTGACGATCAGTTACAGCGCTTCTTCCAACTGACCTGGTCTTTGACCCCACACTCGCATACCGAGGCTTTTGCCTGATACGATCTCACTACTCACCTTCTCGCCCGGAACACCCCATGTGTTCTTCACGGACGGTACGACTTACCCCTAAGATGCGCCATGCTCGCGGGCTTTGGAAGGCCCGTTTACGTGGATCCTTTCGGCCGCATCTGCCTTGGACTTGAGCATGTGCCCTCGGGCACCTGCTCGCAACCACAGACTTGGAAGAAGCACCATCAGTTTAGCACAGGCTAGCCGCGTTTTAGCAGGTAGCAGTGGTGTACCTTGGGATTCCTCTGAAAGTCTTCAGGGATGGTCTTTTCCGTGATGTCGGCGATTCTGACACCCGCTTTGGCCAGCAGAGCAGTGTCAGGCTCGAACGTGCGCAGGTTGCAGGAGAACACGATGACCCCTCCACGCCTGAGCAGGCGGCTCGCGCCGATGAGAAACTCCCCGTGGTCGCGCTGCACGTCCCACGAGCGCTTGCCCATCTTCGTCGAATTGGAGAACGTGGGCGGGTCGATGAAGATGACATCCCAACGGTTCTTGCTGTGCCGCATCTCGTCGACCCAGCCCAGCACGTCGGCGCGCACGAATTCCTGATGTTCGTCCAGCAAGCCGTTGAGCTTCATGTTGCGCTGCGCCCAGTTCAGGTAGGTGTTGGAGAGGTCGACCGTCGTCGTGAACGTCGCGCCGCCGGCAGCGGCGTAGACGCTTGCCGTACCCGTGTAGGCGAACAGGTTCAGGAAGCTCTTCTTCTTCGCGACCGTGCGCAGCAGCTGGCGCGTCATGCGGTGGTCGATGAACAGCCCTGTGTCGAGGTAGTCCGCGAGGTTCACCTCGAACAGCAGGCCGCCCTCCGCCGTCACGAACCTGCTTTGCGCTATCGCGTCGTCATCGCGCGCGTACTGCGAGCCGCCCTTCGCCCGCACGCGGCGCTTGACGAACACGTCATGCGGGGCGATGTCGAAGACGGCGGGGATGACGCGCAGCGCATCGCTCATGCGCCGAGCCGCCTTGTCCGGGTCTATGTCTTTAGGCGGCGCGTATTCCGCGACATGCACCCATGTCTTGCCCTCGTCGCGCCCCGCGCCTTCGTAGACGTCGATTGCCATATTGAAATCCGGCAGGTCGGCATCGTAGGCGCGGTAGGCGTGCACGCCGTTGCGAGCAGTCCACTTGCGCTGCTGCTTGGCGCGTTTGACCAGCCGCGCGGCAAACTGCCCGGCGCCGGCATCCAGCACCTCCACGCGCGTGCCGCGCACCGTCACCTCGGGTACCTCGACACCTGCGGGCGCAGAGTCGAACACGGAAAGCCAGGCATCGGAAGAGCCGCTTTTCACCGCTCGCTGCTGGCGCGGGGCAAGGCCCAGATAGGCGCCCGCATCGGCGCTGTCCGCCAGAAGCGCCAGAGCACAGGCGCGTCCGTCGCTTTTGAACAGATCGGCCACCTGCGCGTAAACCGCCGGAAGCTGCGCGGCCGAAAGCTCCCTGCCCGCAGCGACCGCGCAGGCCAGCAGGTCACGCCCGACGTCACTGCCGCCGGGAACAGATGGGCGCGCATCAGTCGAAATCTCGATGAGATCTGCCACCCCAGCGCGCTTCGCGCAGGCCGCAGTTGCCGCGGCCTGCTCGGTGTTGGCCCCAAAGGCGAGCACGGAACAGCCACTCTGCCTGCCGCGTTCGGCGCGGGCGTCTGCCTCGTCCAGCAGCTCGTCGAACAGGCGCTGGTCATGACCGGCCCACCCGGTGAAGCCCCAACGCGAACGCGTGATGCCCGGCGCCACGTCGGCGGCGATCAACGCCCCTTCGATGGCGATGGTGCCGTTGCCGCATAGAAGGTTCACGAGCCGCCCCTGCCACCCGGGCGCCCAACCCGCCTGCAGCAGCAACGCGGCAGCAAGCGTCTCGCGCACAGGCGTGCCGTGGGGCTTTCCGTTGCCGCGGTAACCGCGGTCTTCGAGCGAGCTGCCCGACAAGTCGATGGAGACGGTCGCCCGCTCGCGACGCACGCTCACCGACACGAGCACGTCGGGGGACGTCGCGTCGACGTCGGGACGGCTCCCCGTACGTTCGCGTAGCTGGTCGCAGATAGCGTCTTTCACACGCAGGGCCGTGAAGCGCGTATCGCGTAGCGCGTCGTTGACGCCACGCGCATGCACGGCGATGGTCTTGCCAGGCGCGACGTGCTCCGCCCAGTCGATGGAGCGCACGCCCTCGTACAGTGCATCGGCATTTGCCGCGCTCACGCGCGCCAAGGTCAGCAGCACGCGACTTGCCACGCGCGACCACAGCAGCGCCGTGTAGGCATCGCGCAAAGTGCCGGAAAACGAGACGCCGCCGGCAAGCGGGCGCACGCCATGCACGCGCAGCGAACGCAGCTCGTCGCCGAGCACGGGCTCGAGCCCCTTGCCGCAGCTGGCGAAGAATTCCCTGTTTGGTCCTGCGCTCATTGCTAGTTTTTCGAGAAGAAGCCGCTGATGGGAGGTTCGCCCCAATGCGGGCCACCGCACCCGCCCTGCGGGCCGGGCGCACCGTTCGGGCCATCACCACCCTGCCCGTGGAAGAAATCTTCCAAGTTGAAGCCCGAGCCGTCCTGCCCGGGCGTCGCCTGCTCGGCAAGCGCCCAGTCCAGCCCGTATTCCGCACAGGTCTGCTCGTCTTCGTAGAGCAGGGCGATGGCCTGGATGTTGAGCTCGTCGCCGCCGACCACCGAAAGCAGCTCGTAAAGCTGGTAGGCGGTCTCGACCATGGGAACCGTCACCTCGAGCGCGTCTGCGGCGTCGAGCGCGACCTCCAACGCGTCCAAGAACTCGGTCACCTTGATGTTGCCGGAATAGTCATGCGCGAGCATCTTGGGCACGTAGTCGATCATCGCCCGCGACCCACCCGAAGACGATGCCAGCGCGTTGAGCGCCGCCCTGTGGGAAAAACCCGCGATGCGCGCAAGCGACATAGCCTCGATGGCGCCCATGAGCGAGCCCGCAAGCGAGATATAGGAAATCATGGCAGCAAGCTGACCTTCGCCCGGAGCGCTTTGCGGCAGGACGCTTGCCGCAAGATACGGGAACAGCGGGGAAAGCGTTTCGATGGTCTTGGCATTGCCGCCGACGAAGACCATGGCCTCTTCCCGTTCGCCCAGACAGACCAACGGCGCATCGAGCACCTCGATGTCGGACACGGCCGCCATGGCCTCGATTTCGCGCGCAAGGCGCGGCGTGGAAAAGCTCAGGTCTATGGCGTACGTGCCCGGCTCCATGATCTCGAGCAGCCCGTTGTCGCCCAAATACACGTCTTCCACCTGCGCGGGCGTAGACATGCTGGTGATGACGACCTCGCAGCCGCGCACTGCCTCGATGCGGTCGTCCACGAAGGGAATGCCCGCGTTACGCAGCTCGACGGCCTCACGCGGGTCGTGGCTTGCGGCCACGACGTCGTAGCCGGCATCGGCGAGCCTGACGATCGCGTCGATGACGGCGGGTTTTGCCGCTCCCCCGAAAAAGGCGATATGCGTGTCTAGCGGACTCATCATGGTGTCCCCCTACCTCGTTCACTATGGTCATGCGCCCCGCGAAAGACGGGGCGCGCTGTTTACTAGTTGTCGTTCGAGCTGAGCTTGTTGGCGATCTTGTCCGCGATGGACACTTTCTCCCTACGGTCAGGCCCCCAGAAGACGACGGCGACCATGCCAGGCCCGACGTGGCTGCCGATGACCGGGCCGATGTCGCACAGCAGCGGCGGGATGGAGCCCTCCGGACGGTCGAGATGCTCTTCGACCCACTTGACGTCCTTTTCGACGTCCGCGCCGGCGACAATGACGGTCTCGTCAGATTCGCCGCCTTCGACGTGGTTGTCCTTGTAATGCTGCACCAGCGCCTTGAGCGCCTTCTTGCGGCCGCGCGACACGCCGGCCAGCGCGAGTGTGCCGTCGAGGTTGAAGTTGAGCATCGGCTTGATGTTGAGCGCGGTGCCCAGAGAGGCCAGGGCGCCCGGGATGCGGCCACCGCGGCGCAGATGCTCGAATTCGTCGAGCGTGAACAGCGCGTTCACATACCAGCGCGCCTCCAGGGCCCACTCGGCCAGCTGCTTGGCGGTAAGCCCGCGGTCGCGCTGGCGTATGGCCTCGTAGACGAGCAGCGCTTCGGCAACCGAGGCGAGCTTGGTGTCCACCACGTACAGCTCGAATTCGGGGTATTTCGCGCGGATCTGCTCGGCCACGCGGTCGACCGTCTCGAAGGTGCCGGACAGCCCCGAAGAGAAGCCCAGGTACACGGTCGGCGTGCCTTCTTTGGCCGCCTTCTCGAACGTCCCCTCGATGACGGGCATGGGCACCTGCGCGGTGCCGGACACTTCCCCGTTGCGCAGGCGGTCATAGAATTCCTTGGGCGTCATGGACACACCCAAATCGTCGAAATGCTCGCCGTCGTTCATGTTGAACGGGAAGCGGAAGAACGGGACGCCCGCGTCGTCCAGGATGCGCCGGGGAAGGTCGCAGCAGGAATCGAGTATGAGGTTGCAACGTGCTCTGCCTACCATGTGAATCGTCTCCTTGATCGTAGGGCAGCTGCCTAATCGTACAGGTCGTCTCTGCCAAGAGACTTGATGACAAGCTCCTGGCGCCGTTCGTACAAACCGCGTTCTATGCCGCACGGGTAGCTGTGCGGGTTCATAAAGCGCTTGATGGAGCCGTCCAGAAGCTCGAGCTGCCGCGCACGGCGGGCGCTGGCGGTCTGGGCGCTCAAATCCACCGCTACCAGTTTGCCTGCCCGCACCAGCGGATGCAACAGCGTTTCGTACTTCTGAGCCGAATCGAAACGTTTGCGCCGCTGCGCGTCGAGCGGGTCGACGATGATGGGGGCATCCGGAACGCCGTGCGTCGTGTCGAAGATGAGGTCGCCGTCAAACTTGCCGTCCTCATCGTAGTAACGGCGCACGTCGAGCACGCCGGGAATCGTGCGCTTGTAAATCTGCTCGGAAAGCTTCATGCGCGGCGACCATTCCTGGCCGGGTTCGCGCACAGCGGAAAGCTTGTAGACACCGCCCAGCGCGGGCTGCCCGTAGGCCGCGGCAAGGTGAGTGCCCACGCCCAGGCCCGTATAGCACGCTCCCTGGTCGTTGAGCGAGGTAATCGTGTATTCGTCCAGATCGTTGGAAAGGATGATGCCCACGTCTTGCAGCCCGGCCTCATCGAGCATCGCACGCGCCTTGCGCGAAAGCCACGCGAGGTCGCCCGAATCAATGCGTATGCTGCGCAGACGCTGCCCGCGCGCGGCCAACTCTTTCCCCACGGTGATGGCGTTGCGCACGCCCTGCTCCACATCGTAGGTGTCCACGAGCAGGATGCAGTTGTCGGGCATGGCCTCGGCAAACGCCCGAAACGCCGTGAGCTCGTCGGGAAACGACATGACCCAGGAGTGCGCGTGCGTGCCGCTGACGGGGATGCCGTACTTCTTGCCGGCCAAGACGTTGGCAACCGACGAACAGCCGCCCACGAACGCCGCACGGCTCGACGACAAGGCGCCATCGGGGCCCTGCGCGCGCCGCAAGCCGAATTCGGAGACGGGTTTGCCCTGCGCCGCCATGCAGATGCGCGCCGCTTTCGTGGCGATGAGCGTCTGGAAGTTGGCGCCGTTCAAGATGGCGGGCTCGAGCAGCTGGCACTGCAACAACGGCCCCATCACGCGCACGAGCGGCTCGCGGGGAAAGACGACCGACCCTTCGGGCACGATGTCGATGTCTACCGCAAGATCCATGCCGCGCAGCCACGCGAGAAACTCCCCGTCGAACAGAGGCGTTCCCGCCGGCGAGGGAAGCGAGCGCAGGTACTCGATGTCGTCGTCGGTGAAACCGAAGCCCTCCACCAGCTCCGCTATCTGGTCGGCGCCGCAGAAGATACCGTAGCCGCCCTCGAAGGGATTGTCGCGGTAGAAGGAATAGAAGCAGGCTTCAGTCTCGAGCTTGCCTTCTTTGAAGTACCCCTGCGCCATCGTGAGCTCGTAGAGGTCAGTCAGAAGCGTCATGTTGCGCATGGTCTACTCACCTGCGCCTGTCGTGCCGTCTTGGGGCTTGTTCGCCCGGTTGCCAGAAGACGAACGCCGACGACGGCGTCTGCGGCCGCCGCTTTTGGAACGGTGCTGCTCGGGGTCGGCGTCTTTCGCGCGCGCGGCATCCCCGCTCACGCCCGAAGAATGCTGGCCGGGGCGTGGCTTGCCCGCGGGGCGGGACTTGGGCTCCCGGTTTGCAGAAGCGCTCTCGTGCTTTGCCGCGTCCTGCTGCCTGCCCTGGCGTGCCTCGCCAGATGCCGCTCTCGAGCCGCGCCTGCGGCGACGCGAGGAGCTGCGCTTCTTCGGCTGCTGCCCTTCGGCGGGTGTCTCTTGGCGGGTGCCGTGCTCTTCGCCGGATGCCTGCTCTTTAGTGCCACCCGACACCGAAACGGAACGGCGGCGCTTGCGCGCGTCGCGTGCCGGCGGCTCTTCCTTGCCCTGGCGCGACGCTTTGCGCCGAGGCGTCGGCTCGCCTTTCTGGCCGCCCGCCGCACGGCGGCGTCTGCGTTGCGGGTTGCGCTCGATGGCACCGGCCTCGGCGGTCTTGTCGGAAAGGTTCGGGTCGTCGGAAAACAGCTTCTCGCCCATCATGGCAAGCGTCTCGTCTTGGTGCAGCTGAGCGATGACCTCGTCGAATTTCTCCTGCGAAATGTGGCACGGCCTGATGTTCTCGCCGTTTTTGCTCACCTTGTCGCCCGTGTCCATGGCGGAAACCGGCAACGTGACCGACTTACCGTCCTCGAAACGCACGCGCACCGTCTCGCGCGGCGTGTCGAACTCGACGACCTTGGCCATGCCCAGCGGCGTGTCGATGAGCGCGCCTTTCTTGGGAGCGCGCGACTTGAAGTCCTTGTACGCCTCGAACTCGTAGCGCAGGCAGCACATGAGGCGCCCGCACAGACCGGAGATCTTCGAGGGGTTGAGCGGCAGGTCCTGTTCTTTGGCCATGCGGATGGTGACCGGCTTGAACTCGCCGCCCATGCGGGCGCAGCACAGCTCTTCGCCGCAATGGCCCAGTCCGCCGAACATGCGCGCCTCGTCGCGCACGCCAATCTGCCGCATGTCGACGCGCACGTGGAATTCCGCGGCCAAATCGCGCACGAGCGCCCGAAAGTCGACGCGCTCTTCGGCGGTGAAGTAAAACGTCGCGTGCGAACCGTCGAACATGAAGTCGACGTCGACGGGTTTCATGTCCAGATGGTGCTTTTCGACGAGCGCCCGAAACGACTGCATGGCCTGGGCGTTCTTTTCCGCCAGCTCGTCCACTTTCGCGAGGTCTTCTTCGGTCGCCACGCGAACGATGGGCTTGAGCGGTTTGGTCACGTCGGCCTCGTCCACCTCGACTGCAGCGAGCGTGCACAGGCCGATTTCGGCACCGTGGACCGTCTCGACGATGACATGATCGCCGTCGTGCACGCCAGATTCGTTGGGGTCAAACCAGTATTCCTGGGACGAGTAGCGCATGCGGACCATTGCTACTGTTGGCATAGAGCCTCCCTGATTTCTATGAACATCGCCTCGACGGCGAGTTGCGGTGACACATTATACGAGATGCGCGACGTGCACGAACGTACGGCGGCAAGCGCCTTGACGACGCCTTCGGACGGTGCCGACGTGGCGACGGCACGGGTCTGGTGCTCGCATTCGGGATAGGCGCACAGCGCCTGAGCCCCCTGCTGCACCATGAGGCAGTCGCGCAGCCACGCGCCCACAAGCCCCACCTGCGCCAGCAGCGCCCGACGCTGCCGAGTGGACGCGTTGCGCTTGTCGCGCTTTTCCAACTCGCGCTTTGCCGAAGCCGAGAGGAACTCGTCGTCGCGCGGCGGTGCCTCTTCGCCACACGCGTCGGCTTCGGCCTGCGCCAACTCGACGAAGCGGCGCGCATAGGCCAGAAGCGTGCGGTCGTCGCAGCCGGAGCACACGGTGAAAAGCTGGGAGAACAACTCGGAATCGCCGGGCTGGTGGCTTGCGGCGCCCCCCAGCACGAGCACCTCGCAGCGGCTGCGCAGCGTCTCGAGCACCGACTGCTCGTTTTCGGCCAGAAGTATGCACACGACGTCTGCGGGCGGCTCTTCCAGCGTCTTCAGAAACGCGTTTGCCGGCTCCTTCAGCAGGCGGTCGGCACGCGAGACCACGTACACCTTGCGCGCGGCGCGCACAGGGGCAAGGTCGACGTCGTGCACGAGCGCACGCACCTGGTCGATGAGGTAGCCGCTCGCGCCACCCGGCTCGATGAAGTGCACGTCCGGGTGAGCCCCCTTGCAGGCCAAGGAGAACTGCTCTTCGTCGCCTGCGGCAACCAACGCGGCGGCAAAGCGCCGGGCAAGCTCGTTTTTGGCGCCGCCCGCGCCGCCGACGAGCAGGTAGGCGTGTGTCGTCTTACCCGATGCCAAGGCGCTTTCCAGATAGGCTGCCACTCGCCCACCGTCAGCGATACCCGCGAACACATCAGCCGGCGTCATGCCGCGCCCCCTAAGCCCGCATCGAACAAGTCGGCGAGCTGGGCGAACACGGCGCGCTGCACCTCTTCGGGCGTGCCGTCCGCGTCCACGACGCGCACGCGCTGCGAACACGACGCTGCCAGCTGCTCGAAACCAGCACATACCCGCTGGTGAAACGCGTCGCCGGCGTTCTCCATGCGGTCGGCCCCCTCGTCGCCTGCCGTCGCACGCGCAAGCCCACGTTCGGGGTCTATCAGCAACAGCACCGTGCGGTCGGGAACCACACCGTGAGATGCCACGTCATTGAGCCGCTCGACCATAGCAACGTCAAGACCGCGCCCGTGCCCCTGATAAGCCACGGTGGAGTCGACGAAACGGTCGCAGACGACGACGTCGCCCCGCGCGAGCGCGGGCACCACGACCTGCGTGACGATTTGCGCGCGAGCCGCTTCGTACAAGAGCAGCTCGGCAAGCGGGTCCACTTCGCCGATGCTGTTGTCGAGGAGTATCTCGCGCACGCGTTCGCCCAGCTCCGTGCCGCCGGGCTCGTGTATATGGCGTACGGCATAGCCCAGCTCGCGCAAGTGCTTGACGAGAAGTGCCGCCTGCGTCGTTTTTCCCGCGCCGTCACCGCCTTCGATGGTGATGAAAACGCCGCGCTGTTGCGTTGTCTGCGTGTCGACCATGTGCTTCTTTCACCGTGCGCGGCACCCGTGTGCCGCCATGCGTAAATCCACATTGTACCCCGAGCAGCGCATCTTCACTGAAACAACTGGGAAACCGATACGGCCAGATGACATGCGGCGCAGGGTCGTCAGCAACACGAACGGCAAACCGGTACCCTGGTGACAACAGCAGGGCGAAATCGAGGCCAGACTGTCGCCAGAGTACCGGTTCGCGAATGGGGTTTGCGAGCTGGGCTTGCGAACGTGGGGGGCCGCGCTAGGGGCTTGCACGTTAAAGTTGCGAGCGGGAACAAACAGGGAGGCCCCGACGCACAGGCCGGGGCCTCCCCGGTTCATGAGTGGCTTCAATGGCGCTGTGCGTAATCGGCACAGGCGCCGGCGCCTCTAGTTGTGGAACAGCACCTGCTCACGCTTGCCCGTCAGCTGCTCTTGAAGCTCGTCGAGCGGGCCAACGGTCAGGCATTTCGCCTGGCAGTGGTGCATGCAGGTGGGCAGCTTGCCAGCTTCCACGCGCTCGGCGCAGAAATCGCACAGCTTCGTGGGAATGGGGATGTAGGCCAGCTCCCATTTGTCCTTCTCGTACTCGAACGGGCCGATTTCCGCCAGCTTGATGCCGAACTTGCCGACCTCGTAGCCGTGCTCCATTTGGCATGCCGTCTCGCAGGTATGGCAACCCGTGCACCACTCGTAGTCAACGAGGATTCCGTAATCTTGCGTCGTCATGTCTATTCTCCCTCCCCGACTCGGTAAACCTTGCACAGCATGGACTTGTAGTTCGCTCCGAAGCCGGACTTGCCGGGCAGGTAGGAGTTGAGAAGCTTGTTCACGTTCAGGTCGAGCATGCCGTACAGGCCGTCCTTCTCCTCGGCGGGCGCCTCGGGGAACCACCAGGCGTGATCGGACATGAGCACGCGCTCGTCGATGCCCTCGGTGAGCTGCACGACGCGCTTGCAGCGACCGCGCTGGTTCTCCAGCCAGACCCACTCGCCATCCTTGATGCCCAGCTTCTCGGCAGCCGCCGGGTTCATCTCGACGATGGGCCAGGGACGCTGCGCCCTCAGGTGCGGCACCTGACGATGCTCGGAATGGAACATGAACCAGTTACGCGCGCCCGTGGTGAGCACGAACGGATACTCCTCGTACAGGTCCGGCGTGGCAACCGGGCTCTCCGTCGGCTCCTCGAAATAGGGCAGAGGCGAAAGACCCGCGCCGTTGTAGAAGGTCGACCACAGCTCGATGCGGCCGGTGGGCGTGTTGAAGCCGACCTCGCCGTCGGGGCGCAGCAGCCCCTTCTCGTGGCGGTGGTACTCGAAGGGAATGTAGGCCGGGGCCACCTGCTGCAGCTCTTCGAAGGTGTAGCCGGTGCACTCGATGACGTAGGAGAACATCTCCTTGACGTCGGCCCACGGCCACGCTTCGGGGTTGAAGCGCCTGCCCAGCTCGAGATTGATCTGCATGTCGGACTTGGTCTCGCCCACCTGGCAGACCTTGTTGATGGTCTCGCCACGCTGCGCGCCATCGCCGATGCGGATGCCGTCGCGCTCGGGATAGGTGCATGCCGGCAGGAACACGTCTGCCAGAGCCATCATGGTCGGCGTCATGAAGATATCGACGCCGGCGATGAAGTCGCACGTGCGCCAGGCAGCCATGCTGCGCTCGGGGTCAGGCGAGGTGCAGGTGAGGAAGTTGGTGGTCTGCAGCCACGCGCCGTGAATCTTGTAGGGCTCTTCGGTCTCGAGCGTCTTGATGACCTCGTCGGTGGAGGCGACCTGGAAGCCGTAGCTCAGAAGCGAGTACTTGTCCAGACCGATGCGGTGCGCACTCATCTCCTCGGTGATGAGGTCTTGGCCGAAGCCGCCGGAGTAGGCGAGGATCTCGGGCGGGACGATCATGCAGCCCGGCTTCTCGCAGAAGCCCATGATCTGCCACAGGGCGCTGATGGCCTGGGCGGCGGGCAGCGATTCCTTGGTCGTGTCGACGGCAAGGCCCCACTGCATGATGCCGTTTTTCGCATTGGCCCATGCCCGGGCAGCGGCGACGATCTTCTCCTCCTCGATCCAGGTGATCTCGGCGGCCTTGCTGGCGGGATACTCCTCTGCGGCCTTGGCGAGCTCTTCGAAGCCGTAGGTCCAACGCTCGACGAACTCGTGGTCGTAGAGGTCCTCGCTGATGATGACGTTGAGCATGCCCAGCGCCAGCGCCGCATCGGTGCCGGGGCGCACCTGCAGCCAGTACTCGGCCTTGGAGGCGAGCCAGGTCAGGCGCGGATCGACCACGATGAGCTTGGAACCGCGCTTCATGACGTCGACCATCCAGTGGCCGTAGAAACCGTCGGAGTTCGCGATGAGCGGATTGTTGCCCCAGACCATGATGTACTCGGCGGGCTCCCACTCGGGGTTGTCGTAGCGGTCTGCGAATTCCTGGGAGAAGTCGCCCACCCAGAAGTTACCGGTCGTCGCGGCGCAACCGGCAACGCGCGGCAGGTAGCAGGCCATACCGGACATGTTGAACATGTAGTTGGGGCTGCCGTACGACCAGGCCAGGCGCGTGATCCACGCGG
>CASDTD010000158.1 GCA_949283445.1 uncultured Coriobacteriia bacterium
GAAGTCGTCTACCACAAGGATCGTCTGCTCTACCCCATGAAGCGCGACCCGAAGGATCGCGGCAAGGACAAGTGGGAGCGCATCTCTTGGGACGAGGCCATCGACCTGGTTGCGAACACCTTCCTGGACATCAAGGAAAAGTACGGCGCTGAGGCCGTCATGTTCGGTCAGGGCACCGGCCGCGACATCGCCGCGTACATCACGCGTCTGTGCTGGTCGTTCGGTTCCCCGAACTACGTCCTGTTCCTGTCTGGCTGCGCCTGCTACCTGCCGCGCGTTGCTGGCTTCGCCGCCACGGCCGGCTCCTTCTGGGTTGCTGACTGCTCGCAGGAATTCGCCGATCGTTACGACAACCCCGAGTACGTCGTTCCCGAGACCATGTTCGTCTGGGGCAACTACCCGCTGCGCGCCAACTCCGACGGTTTCTACGGCCACTGGGTCGTCGACCTCATGAAGCGCGGCATGGAGCTCGTCGTCATCGACCCGAAGGTCACCTGGATGTCTGTCCACTCCAGGCTGCACCTGCCGGTTCGCCCCGGCTGCGACGCCGCTCTGGCTCTGGGCTTCCTGAACATCATCATCAAGGAAGACCTCTACGATCACGACTTCGTCGATCGCTGGACCTATGGCTTCGAAGAGCTGGCCAAGCGCGTCGAGGAGTACACGCCCGAGCGTGTCGCCGACATCACTTGGATCCCCGAAGAGAAGATCATCGAGGCTGCTCACATCCTGGCCGAGTCCAAGCCCTGCACCATGCAGTGGGGCGTTGCAGTCGACATGACCAAGGAAGCTCTGCCCGCTTCCCAGGCTATCGCTGCTTGCTTCCAGATCACGGGCAACGTCGACATCCCCGGCGGCATCATCGCTCCGCCTGAGATCCTCAACTACGCCGGTGGCTGGGGCCGCGAGCTCTGCCCCGAGGAGACCTGGCAGAAGCGCATCGGTCTGGACAAGTACCCGCTGCTCAACTTCGGCTTCCAGATCGCTCAGCCCGACGAACTGCGTCACACCATGGTGACCGGCAAGCCGTACAAGATCCATGCTTCCTGGCTGCAGCAGAACAACTGCCTGTCCTGCATGTCCGCTGACCCGCAGGAGATGTACCTCGGCCTCATGAACTGCGACTTCAACGTCTCCGTTGACCTGTTCATGACCCCGACCATCATGGCTACCTCCGACGTTGTCCTGCCGGCTGCCACCTTCCCCGAGCGCGACGGTATCCGCGTCGGCGACGGTGTCCAGCGTGGCGAGGTCATCAACAAGGTCTGCCAGGTTGGCGAGTGCAAGTCCGACATGGAGATCAACCTCGAGCTCGGCAAGCGCTTCAACCCCGAGGCCTGGCCGTGGGAGGATGTCGACGAGATGTTCGGCGCCATGCTCAAGGCCCAAACGCCGTACAACTTCGAGGAGATGCGTGAGCATCACCCGGTCTACCTGCCGTTCAGCTACCGTCGTTACGAGACCGGCCGCCTGCGTGCCGATGGCCAGCCCGGCTTCAACACCCCGACCGGCCGCATCGAGCTGTGGTCCACGTTCTACAACTCCGCCGGCATGGACCCGATGCCCTACTTCGAAGAGCCGGTTCCTGGTCCTGGCTCCACGCCGGAGCTCCTCGACGAGTACCCGCTGGTCCTCACCACCGGTGCACGTCCGTGGTCGCTGTTCCACTCCGAGCATCGTCAGGTCGCCCGCCTGCGTGCCCTCAAGCCCGAAGGCAATGTCTACATGAACCAGCAGACTGCCGACGAACAGGGTCTCAAAGACGGCGACTGGGTGTGGGTCGAGAACATCTACGGCCGCTGCAAGCTGCAGGTCGAGATCACGAACCTGTACCAGAACCCGAAGATCATCGCGTGCGACCATGCTTGGTGGCACCCCGAGGGAGACGCAGAGAGCCTGTTCGAGTCTCATGACATGAACGTCAACAACCTGCTCCCCGGCATCCCCGGCAAGTCGGGCTTCGGTTCGAACTACAAGACCACGTTGGTCAAGCTCTACAAGGTCACGCCGGAAGACGCCGACAACGGCTACTTCCTCGGCCTCGACGACGAGTACACGCCGCAGGCGCTGGACGGCAAGGGCGTTCCCGCCATCCAGGCTCTCGTCGATGAGCGCAACGCGATCATGAACAACTAACGAGAGGGGATGGAAAGGTATGCAAACTCCTAAGGAATTGAACAGCCGTCCTGCTGCTGAGTACGGCATGCTCGTCGACTGGCAGTGGTGCACCGGTTGCCACAGCTGCGAAGTTGCCTGCCAGATGGAGCTCGGCCTGCCCGTCGGTCAGTCCGGCGTCGTCCTCCAGGACATGGGCCACTGGCCTCTGGAAGAGGGCAGCGATGATTGGCAGCTCGGCTACCTGCCGACCTTCAACATCGTGTGCGACACCTGCAAGGATCGTCGCTCCCTGGGCAAGGTCCCGACCTGCGTCCAGCACTGCCAGGCTCAGTGCCTCGAGTTCGGCCCCATCGACGAGATGGCCGAGAAGGCAAAGGAGCACAAGGACTACGTGCTCTTCTCTCTCAACGAGCAGTAAGAACTAGACATTCGTTGAAACCGCGCCCGCTTCGAAAAGGAGCGGGCGCGAGATAGGAGGCTAGGCGTTTGAACTGCAGATTCACACCTCAGGTGTGAAGTGTGAGATTCATACGCCTAGCCAACTGTCATCCCGGGAATTTCCCCATAAAGTTCCCGTTGTTGCGGCAATAGCGGATGTTTCGCAACACAGAGAGATTCTTACCAGTTAAGAATTTGCAAGGAGGGTTTTAATGTCAGCTATTCAGTCTTATGGCGTCCTGAAGGGCCGCCAGACCACGAACACGGAGCGTTGGCTGAGCTTTGCGGCTCTGTTCCTGTTCGGCTTCACGTCGGCTTGCAACATGTTCAAGTCGTCGCCTGTTATGTCCGTCATCGGCGAGCAGTTCGGCGTGGGCGCCGGTGACCTCGGTCTTATCATGACGTCTTACTCCATCGCGGCTTTGATCTTCGCGCCCATCGGCGCTCTGGTCATGCGCAAGGTCGGCGTCAAGTTCATGGTCGTCGTCTCCTGCGCGATCATGATCGTCGGCACCTTCATTGCCGCTATCGCCTCCTCTTGGGGCGTCTTCCTGTTCGGCCGCGTCATCGAGGGCGTTGCCTACGGCCTCATCTGCGTTGAAGGCCCGAACATCCTGCCGCGTCTGTTCCCCCGTCGTCAGATGGGCATCGCAGTCGGCATCTGGTCGCAGTGGATTCCCTGCGGCACCATCATCGCCTTCTTCGCCGCTCCGGGCCTCTATGGCATGACCGGTAGCTGGCAGGGCGTCTGGTGGGCCACGCTGGTTCTCGACATCGTCGCGTTCATCCTGCTGATCGCGCTGGTCAAGATGCCCGCCAAGAACGAGAACACCATCGTTGACGGCGACGACACCATCGAGGCCAAGCCTGGCAAGCAGTTCTTTATGTCCGCTTGCGCAGTCTGCTGCATCTTCTTCATTTGGGTGTACCTCTACGTCGTCAACATCAACCAGCTCTACCCGACCTTCCTGCAGGAGGTCAAGGGCATGGACATGTTCACGTCCTCCATGCTGCCTAACGTGCTGGCTGCTATCACGATCGTCCTCGGCATCATCGCCGGCGTCATCTCCGACAAGTACCCCATCCGCAAGAAGACCCTCGTTGCCATGTACGTGGTCGTTGCCCTCATCTACTGGTTCCTGGCCTTCAACCCGGGCACCGAGACGGGCACCGCTTGGGCGTTCTGCGTCATCATGGGTATCGCGGCTTCCTTTATCCCGACCTACACCCGTGGTATCACGCCTGTTCTTACCACTGACGGCTTCAAGACCGACATGTCCCTGATGTGCATGGCGTTCTTCACCGGCCTGGCCCAGTGCTTCGCGTTCGTCGCGACCCAGACCGTCGCCGCCATCGGTTGGTTCAACAACGCTCACTTCGTCCTCGCTCCGCTGGCTATCCTGGCTGCTATCCTGGTTCTCGTCCTGGTCAAGGACGACGCCGCTGTCGTCAAGATCCGCGAAGAGGAAGAGGCTGCCGACCGCGCCGCAGCTGGCAAATAACTGTTCGACGTCAGCTTGAATTAACGCTATTGCCACCTATGCACTAAGCGCAGCGGGCTTGCTCTCGAAAGGGAGCGGGCCCGCTCGTCGCGTCTTGCAAGACATGTCAAGGTGTCTCTGGGATGCAATATGCGAATGACCACCTTGGCGGGGGAAGGGTGGCTGGTACGGTACTATGAAATGCACTGAAGCGAAAAGGGGGTCGCAGAATGTCTTGCGGTTACGCGTGCGTTGGGTGTGGAAAATGCCAGGGGATCGCCCGCCCCTTGATGGCTGCGGGGTACTGCCCTGCGTGCCATACGCAAAACGATGCTGACGCGGTCAGGTGCAGCGGCTGCGGCATGACGTTGCCTCCTGTGGCCGGCGCCCTTCGTTCGGAGCTTGCAGCAACTTCCTCCAAGGAGAACTAGTGGCCTCCTCGGGCTCCAAGTGGAGCGTCCCGAAACCTGTGGGGAGCCCCGGCGCGCATTCGCACGCGCTCGGCTCTTTGCTCACGCCCCAGTTCTTGGGTGCGTTGGTGGGCTCCGTCCTGTACTGGAGCTGGATGTTCCTGTTCTATTGGACCGATTCCCTCGTTTCCTACCTCGCCTTCGACGATGGGCTGCTGTGCAAGGGATGCGGTTTTCTCGGCTCGGCGGTCACGCTCGGGCTCATCTACCTGCTGGGCAAGCACAAGGTCCTTTTTCTTGCCAAAGGCGCGTTCGGCATTGCCGTGCCCGCAGTGCTCACGCCTGTTGTCGGCATCGTCAACATACTCGTGGTGTACGTGGGCGTGCATATCTCGTTTCCCCTGCTGCTCGTGTGTTGGTTTGTCTCTGGACTGGGCATCGCCTTCATCCTCGTGCAATCGGGCGAGCTTCTGTGCCACCTGGTCAACGAGGCGACCATGCTGTTGCTATTCATGACCTTGTTCTTGAGCGCCATGCTGTGCATGTTGCTGCTCCAGACGGGTTCGGGTGTGGTCGAGGGCTATATGATCGGCGCCCCCTGGGTCAGCTTGGGCATTGTGCGCGCCGGGCTGCGCGAGCGTCACAAGGCCGGGGAGGGCGAGACGGTCGACGACAGCATCACCCCGCAGTTCAACTCCCCTGAATCGCGTACGCGCTACCGCCTGCTCATCGTGCAGCAGCTGCTGTTTTCGATCGTGTTCTCGTTCGGGCAGTTCGCGAGCGTTTGCTATGCGTCTGTTGCCGGCTATGAGATTTTCGATTTCTTCTGGGTTGCCCTGTTTCTCTCGGGTGCCCTGTTTTTGCTGTACAGCTGCTGGCTCAACCGTTACGTGTCGCTGAACTCCCTGCAGATGATTCTGCTTCTGCTGACCGCGTTCTCGATTATCTTCCTCACGCTGACGGCGCTCGACACGCGCCTGCGTTTCTGCTTCAGCGTGCTGCTGTGCCTGGGTTTCACTGCATTCGACGTGCTCAGCATGTATCAGCTCGCGCGCACCGTCGCGGTCAACAAGCTGCCCTTCGCGCGCTATTTCTCGGCCGGGCGTTTCGCCAACGCGTCGGGCATGTTCATTGGCTGGGCGCTGGTGTTCGGCGCTATCATGCTCAACGGCGGGGTGGTCGAAGGCGTGCAGTTCCAGTACATCCTGGTAGTCGCGTTCATCTTACTGGTGTTTTATTTTGCCTTTGCGTCGCGTGTGGAGCCTTCGGAAGACGACGAAGTGCTTGCTGCTCCGGGCACGGTGCGCAGCGAGGAAGAGGCGCCTAAGCGTCCTGTAGAGGGGTATTGGAAGCGCGCGACGCGAACCTTGAGCGAACGCTATGCGCTGTCGCCGCGCGAGATTGACGTGTTCGAGTTGTTAGGCCGTGGCCGCGACACCGGTTATATCTGCGACTCGCTGTACATATCGGCCAGCACGGTCAAGACGCATTCCTATCATATCTATCAGAAGATGGGCGTTCATTCGCAGCAGGAGCTCATCTCCGCGCTGGAAAAGGAAGTGACGCTCATGCGCTCGGGAGAAGAGCAGGCGTAGCGGGGCGTTTTGCCTGGCGATGCTGGTGCCCACAGCGCTTTTACGCTTTCGAGGGCACAGAGGGGTCGTCCACGCCGGGGCGCGGCGGGAACACGAAGCCGCAGCTTTCGCATATCTTGGCATCGGGCGCGTTCATCGCCTTGCATATCGGGCACTGGCCGAAGGGCTTCGGCTTGCTTTTCTCGCAGTGGCCGCAGTGCTTGCAGGGGTAGCACATACACACATCCTTTCTCTGAGTGTCGTCCGGCGGGTTTGCTCTGCTCCGATGTTTCGCACCCGCTCAGACCGGGCGTTGCTCAAGCGCTCGGGCGCAGTGCCCTACACGCGCCTTGTCGCGCTCCCGAGTAACGCCCGGCCTGAGCTGCTCCACTTGCCTCCGCAAGGCAAACCCGCCGTACGCCGCATGCGAGCAGCGCACGACAGCGGTAGCGCGCTTGCAAAAACGGGCTTGCGAAGCAGATGCCCCGCAAGCCCGCGCGTGATGCAGAAACGGTGCGCCTACAGGGCGAACAGCGTCTGCTTGGGATGGTCGTGCAGCTGCTTGACCAGGTCCTCAATCTTGCCGTAGGTCATGCACTTGGCCTGGCAGTGCTTCACGCAGGTGGGCTGCTTGCCCTTGCCCACGCGCTCTTCGCACAGGTCGCACTGGTCGCCGAAGACCACCATGTAGTCAAACTGCCACGTGTCGGCCTCGATTTCCCACGGACCCATCTCGAAGACCTTCACGCCGGTCTGGCCAATGGGGTAGTCGTATTCCATCTGGCATGCCATTTCGCAGGAATGGCAGCCCGTGCACCACTCGTAGTCGACGAGAATGCCGTACTCGGGGTTCTTGGTCTTATCCATCAAAGGCATGTTCTATTCCCCTTCCTTGACCTTGTAGAGTTTCACAAGGTTGCACTTGTAGTTGGAGCCGAAGCCGGACTTGCCGGGCGTCCAGGTGATCTCCTGGTTGATGTTGAGATCGAAGACGTCGTACAGGTCTTCCGGCTTGGCCTCGGGGAACCACCAGCCGTGGTCGGTGGAGACCATGTTCTCGTGCAGCACCTGCGGGGTGATGGTGACCTTGCGCTTGACGCGGTCCATGTAGTTCTCGACCCATACCCAGTCGCCTTCCTCGAGGCCGAGCTTGGCGGCGGTGTTGGGATGGACCTCGATCAGCGGGTCGGGGTGTCCGGCGCGCAGACGCGGGATGTTACGGTGCTCGGAATGGAACTGCCACCAGTTGCGGGCGCCGGTGGTGAGCACCAGCGGGTACTCGTCCATCATCTCGGGCGTGGAGTAGGGGCCGGGCTCGGGTTCCTCGAAGTAGGGCATCGGGTCGAGGCCGAAGCTGTTGTACGACGTGCACCACAGCTCGATGCGGCCGGTGGGCGTGTTGAAGCCGGGCTGGCCGTCGGCGCGCAGCAGGCCCTTCTCGTATTTCTTGTACTCGTACTTCGGGTACAGCGGGGCGACTTCGCGCATGCCGTCGAAATCGTAGCCCGTGGACTCGATGACGTAGGAGAACATCTCCTTGACGTCCTTCCACGGCCAGGCCTCGGGGTTCAGGCGACGGCCAAGCTCGAGGTTGATTTCCATGTCGGACTTGCATTCGCCGATCTGCGTGACCTTGTTGATGGTCTCGCCACGCTGCGGGCCGTCGCCGATGCGGATGCCGTCGCGCTCGGGGTAGGTGGCAGCCGGCAGGACGATGTCGGCAAGCGCCATGATGGTGGGGGTCATGAACAGGTCGACGCAGTAGACGAAGTCCATCTTCTGGGCGGCCGCAAGCCAGCGCTTGGGGTCGGCGCCCATGCAGGCGATGGTGTTGGTGGTCTGCAGCCACAGGCCGTGCACCTCGTAGGGTTCGCCCGTCTCCATGGCCTCCATCATGACGTCGGCCTGCAGGGTGGCAAAGCCGGCGCCCAGCGCGGGGTACTTGTCCAGGCCAAGGCGCTTGGCCTCCTGCTCGGGGGTGAGCAGGTCAGCGCCGAAGCCGCCGCCGTAGAACAGGATTTCAGGCGGGACGATCATGCAGCCGGGCTTGTCGATGAAGCCGCAGATCTGGGGCAGGGCCATGATGGCCTGGCCGGCGGGCAGGGCTTCCTTGGTCATGTCGACGGCAACGCCCCACTGCACGCAGGCAGCTTCTGCGTTGGCGAACATGCGTGCGGCCGCGATGATCTTCTCGGCGGGCACCCACGTGGTCTCGGCGACCTTTTCCACCGGGTACTCAGCGCAGCGGGCCTTGAACTCGTCGAAGCCGTAGCACCACTTGCTCACGAAGTCGTGGTCGTAGAGGTCTTCTTGGATGATGACGTTGAGCATGCCCAGGGCAAGCGCGGCATCGGTGCCGGGGCGCACGGGCAGCTGCAGGGCGGCGCGGCTTCCCAGCCAGGTGATGCGCGGGTCCATGACGATGAGCTTCATGCCGAGCTTCATGGCGTCGACGACCCAGTGGCCGAAGAAGCCGTCGGAGTTGGAGACCAGCGGGTTGTTACCCCAGACGATCATGACCTCGGGGCACTTCCAGTTGGGGTTGTCGTAACGGTCGGGGTATTCCTGGGACATGTCGCAGACCCAGAAGCTGCCGGTGGTCGTGTAGCAGCCGGCCACGCGGGGCAGGTAGCAGGCCAGGCCGGAGAACGGGAAGCCGTAGTTGGGCGAGCCGTACGACCAGGCCAGGCGCGAGATCCACGAGGCGATGTCGCGGCCGGTGCCCTGCATGAACATGACCGATTCGGGGCCGTACTTTTCGGCCGTCTCCTTGAGCTGGGCCTCGATGGTGTCGAAGGCCTCGTCCCAGGTGATGCGCTCCCACTCGTCGACGCCGCGCTTGGACTTGTCGCGCTTCATCGGGTAGGTCAGGCGCAGGTCGCTGTTGGTGACCTCGGGGATGTCGAGGCAGCGCACGCACAGACGACCCTGAGTGAAGGGGTTCTCCTCGTCGCCTTCGCACTTGACGAGCTTGCCGTTCTCGTCGGTGTAGAGCAACACGCCGCAGCCCAGGTGGCAGCCAGGGCCGGTCCATGCGCTGCCGCGGGTGACGGTCAGGCCGTCCTCCTCATAGCGCCATGGCTTCTCATGGTCGATCTGGGGATAGTACCTTTCATCAGTCTCCGCCATGATTCTCTCTTTCTCTCGATGCGTATGTAACCACACGATGCAAAGATTACAAAACGGTGACGTCGTTTTGTATCGTCTGGCGGGGCGAAACGGATGGCATACCTTAAGTTTAGCCTTTGACCTGCGCAAACGCTGAAACGCGTCGGTTATCTTGCAGTGTGCTGCCACAGCGCTTGCATGTGTTTTCACGCCTGCTCATACGCATTTTGCAAGCGCGTGAGGTGCATGCGGGGGGCGCTTTCTCGTATGCTGGTCACATTGTGTTTTCTAGGAAGGGGTAGCCGCATGGACCAGGCGTCTTCACGGGGCGCGTCAGCCGATGTCGACAAGACGTTTCTGCTGTTTCTTGTAGCAGGGTTTTCTCTGACGTGGTCGGTGACGTACGTGTTCGCCTACAGCTTCGTCTTCACGCCGCTCGACGTGTTCACGCAAGCGCAGGCGGATACCGCGCGCGTGAGCTACATCGGCGCCATCGCCCTTGCGCAGGGCGTGCTGTGCCTGGTCATGACGCGCTTGCTGAAGTGCCGCACGTTCAGGCTGCCGTTGGGTTCTGCCGTCTCGCTCGTGCTGTGCGTGATGGTGGGCGTCTACACGGCCGCCGCGCAGCAGCCCTTCGGCAACGTGGTGCTTGTGTTCATGCTGATTTCCGCTGGCATCTGGCAGGGGTGTTTTCATGTGCTGTGGGCGGAGATGTTCGCCTATCTGCGCGAGCCGGCGAGCCGACGGCTCATCTTCTCGTCTGTTGCCATCGGCGCCGTCGTGTTCATGGTCACGGTGCTTTTCGCGCAGCAGGCCACGTCGTATCTCACTATCTTGCTGGCCATCTGCTCGCTGGGCTGCTATGTGGCCGCGCAGGCGCGCAAGCCCCGCTTCGAGCTCAGTTGCAAGGTCGCTTCGCGCAAGCTGAAGAAGGACTTCCACAAGAGCAATGTCATCATGATGGTGTTCGGCGCGGTGTTCGGCGTTGGCATCTATGCCGCCATGACCACGACGGCTCTGCCCGCGTACGTCGCCTATGCGGTGACGGGTGCGGCGCTTGCCCTGGGCGCGGCGGCGCTGCTGGTCATCAGCCTTGTCTCGAACCGCAGCTACAGCTTGAGCGAGGTCACCTTGGCGCTGTCCCCGGTCATCGCCATCCTGCTTCTGACGCTCGTGTTCGTGAGGGGGCTTCCCGCGTGGATTATCTACGTCGTCATGATCGCCCTACTCACGGCGTTTGACACGACGGCGTTCTGTTTTCACCTGGGGGTGACGCGGGAAATGGGTCTGTCGCCGTTTTCGGCGCTCGCACGTGGGCGTTTCCTCATCCAGTTCGGCATGTTCATCGCGTCGTTGGCCAATCTCGTCTTCGTCTACTACGTCGACGCCTCGCACAGCCATTCGTTTCTCATACCGCTGGTCATGGTCGGCTTTCTGTTTGTCATGGTCTCGTCGGTGAGCCGCGTCGATTTCATGCCGCACGGGCATGCAGACGAAGACGTTGCGCCGGCAGATGTCATGCTCGTGGACGAAGGGCGCCCCCAGGCCCCGAAGCCCGTTTCGGCGGCGGATCTGGTGCAGGCGATGGGGGATGACTACGACCTCTCGCGCAGGGAACGCGATGTGCTCAACCTGCTGCTTGCGGGCCACACCGCGCAAAGCATCGCCGACAAGCTCGTGATATCGCTCAACACCGTCAAGTCGCACACCTACCACATCTACCGCAAGATGGGCATCAACTCGAAGCAGGAGATCGTCGACATCCGCGACGCGTACGCGAAAAAGCTGCAGGGATAGGGCGAGAAGGCGGTTAATGGCGGTTGACCTGCCCGCATCTGCCCTGCAGAGAAGGGGGGCGGCTGAGAACTGCCCTGCGATGTGGAGGCTGCGACAAGCGGAGCGGGCATCGGGA
>CASDTD010000159.1 GCA_949283445.1 uncultured Coriobacteriia bacterium
CAACTTCAAGGTCGTGTCCGCATTGATGACGCCCACAAGCGTGACGTCGGGAAAGTCGAGCCCCTTGGCTATCATCTGCGTGCCCAGCAAGATGCCGCCTTGGGACGACGAGAACTCCTCAAGCAGGCGCTCGTGCGCGCCTTTCGCCTTCACCGTGTCGGCGTCCATGCGAATGATGGGCATGTCTTCGGGCACGACGGCCCTGAGCTCGGCCTCGACACGCTCCGTGCCCGTGCCGAACTTGCGCAGATAGGGACTGCCGCAGCGGGGACAGCGCGCGGGAACAGCCTCTGTGTGGTCGCAGTGATGACAGGCAAGGTAGTTGCCCCGTTCGTGGTAGGTAAGCGAGACCGCGCAATGAGGGCATTCGGGCACGAACCCACACTCGCGACACAGCAGAAACGACGCGAAGCCGCGCTTGTTCAGCATGAGCACCGCCTTCTCCTGACGCTCGTGCACCTGCATGAGCGCGTCGAGAAGCACCTTGGAGAACATGGACCGCGAGCCTTTCGAAAACTCCTCTGCCATATCGACAACGGTCACGGGCGGCAGCGGATAGCCATTGGGGCGTTCCGAAAGCACGACACGCTTCCAGTTGCGCGTCACGACGATGCCGCCTTCGCATGACGCCAACGTGTCGATGCTGGGCGTTGCAGACCCCAACACCAACGTGGCGCCGCGTTCTGCGCACATCCGCAAAGCGACATCACGCGCGCTGTAGCGTGGAGACGACTCCTGTTTATAGGTCGCCTCGTGCTCTTCGTCGATAATCACAAGACCAAGGTCGCGCAGCGGGGCGAACAACGCGGAACGCGTGCCCACGACCACGTGCGCCAACCCCTCGCGCACCAAATCCCACTGGTCGAAACGCTCGCCCACCGAAAGACGCGAGTGGAGCACGGCCACATCGTCGCCGAAACGCGCACGGAACCGCCCCACCGTCTGCGGTGTAAGCGAGATTTCCGGCACGAGCACAATAGCGGTCTTGCCCGCGTCGAGCACATGGGAAATAGCGCGCAGATACACTTCTGTCTTGCCCGATCCGGTAATGCCGTCGACGACGACCACGTTGTCATGCGCACAATCCACCCCCGACAAAGAGGCGTCGATGGCGGCGAGCGCGGTCTGTTGCCCTTGCGTGAGCGCATCGAGCTGTACGTCGGGCCGCGTCACCGTGTCCAGCGCAGTACGAATGCGCCGCCGATGCTCTATGGAGACGACGCCGCGTTTTTCCAGAGCCTTGAGCGTCGCGTTCACGGCCCCCAGTTCCAATGCGAGCTCGGCCACGCGCATGCCGCCTTCGCGCAGAGCGTCCAGCACCGCACGCTGCTTGGCGGCGTTTTTCGCCGGCGTGAAATCTTTCGCTGCCGGTGTGGGAAACACCCAGCGGTCGTCAACGGGGCCCACGCCCGGATGCACGAGCTGCCACGAGCCGTCGATGCGCTTCATCTTGGGAGAACCCCCCGGCGGAGTGAACAGATGCAGCGCCTCGGAAAGCGGGCACAGGTATTCGTGGGAAGTCCAGAAGATGAGCCTCACGGCATGCTCGTCGAAATACGGCGTGGACAGCACGCCCAAGAGCCCCTTGAGCTTGGCCGGGTCGATGCCGGCTTCGACACACTGCCGCTCCGTCCGCTGCGCGAGCCCGATAACGTAGCCCACAACGGGACGGTTGCCGAACTCGACGCTGACCGCGCAGCCCACCTCGACATCGGAAAGCTCATCCGGCACGAGATAATCAAAACTCTTGTCCAAAGAGCGTGCAGGGACATCGACTATGACCGAGGCGATATGCATGCGAAAAGGCTCCTCGTAACGCAAGACGGGCCGCATCACGTGCGGCCCGTCCATAGTACCAGTGTTCAGGCGCGACAGTTACGCTTCGACAGCCGCCTTGAGTTCGTCGACACGGTTGGTCTGCTCCCACGGGAATTCCGAGCGGCCGAAATGACCATACGAAGCCGTCTTGCGATAGATGGGGCGTTGAAGGTCGAGATCGCGCAAGATGGCGCCCGGGCGCAAATCGAAAACCTGCGAAACAGCCTGTTCGATTTTCTCTTCGGGCACATGCGCCGTGCCGAATGTCTCCACCATCAGGCTGAACGGACGTGCCACGCCGATGGCATAGGCAATCTGCACCTCGCAACGGTCGGCAAGCCCAGCCGCCACGACGTTTTTCGCCACCCAGCGTGCGGCGTACGCACCAGAACGGTCAACCTTCGTGGGGTCTTTGCCCGAGAAAGCGCCGCCGCCGTGACGGCCCATGCCGCCGTAGGTGTCGACGATGATCTTGCGGCCCGTCAAACCGGCATCGCCCATGGGGCCACCGACGACGAAACGTCCCGTGGGGTTGACGTAGATTTCTGCGCCCGCCCACTCGACGCCTTCCTCCTCGAAAACGGGAGCGATGACATGCTCGACAAGGTCAGCGCGAATCTGCTCCTGCGTGACATCTTCGGAATGCTGCGTGGAGATGAGCACCTTTTCCACGCGCACGGCTTTGCCGTCTTCATAGCGCACGGAGACCTGTGTCTTGCCGTCCGGGCGAAGATACGCCAGCGTGCCATCTTTGCGCACTTTCGAGAGGCGCTCGGACAGGCGGTGTGCCAGATAAATGGGCATGGGCATGAGCTGCGACGTTTCGTTGCAAGCATAGCCGAACATCATGCCCTGGTCGCCCGCGCCGATGAGGTCGAGCGGGTCCGCGCCGGATTCCTTGAAATCAGAGCTGGCATCCACGCCCTGCGCGATGTCGGGGCTCTGCTCGTGAATGGCGTTGATGACACCGCAAGTCGACGCGTCGAACCCGAACTTCGCACGGGTGTAGCCGATTTCCTTCAAGGTGTCGCGCACGATCTTGTCGACGTCGATATAGGCCTGCGTGCGAATCTCGCCCGTCACCATAACAAGACCGGTGGTGACCATGGTCTCGCAGGCGACGCGCGCGTTTTTCGGGTCAGCCGGAACGCCGTTGGGAGCAACGTAGCCCGCCTCGGCCAGCTCCGTCTCCTTTTGCAGAATGGCGTCGAGCACGGCATCAGAAATCTGGTCGCAGATTTTGTCAGGGTGCCCCTCTGTCACCGACTCAGATGTGAAGAGATATGAATCTTTGCTCATGAACATAGCTCCTGATAGGTCTGGCATTGGTCAACTGTATGAATATAGGCGACAGAATAGCACTATTCTTCGTACAGACAGCCCAGATGCTCATACGCTTTTCGTGTGGCTTTACGTCCTTTGGGTGTGCGGATGATGAGACCCTGCTTGAGCAGGAACGGCTCGTACACGTCTTCGATGGAATCCATTTCCTCACCCAAGGCGCTTGCCAGCGTGGAAAGCCCCACCGGATTGCCCTCGAACGTGTTGACCAAGGTGTCGAGAATGCGGTTGTCCATCGGGTCGAGACCGAGCTCGTCGACCTCGAAAAACGCCAGCGCCTCTTTCGCCACACCCCCGCTGACAACGCCGTCAGAGCGCACTTGCGCGTAATCCCGCACGCGCTTGAGCAGGCGATTGGCCAGGCGCGGCGTGGCACGGGAACGACGGGCGATTTCCGTCGCGCCTGCGTCGTCGACTTCAACGCCCAGAATGGTGGCAGAGCGGATGACGATATCGTGCAGTTCGGGCACCGTGTAGTAATCAAGATGGAACAACGCGCCGAACCTGTCGCGCAGCGGCCCGGTGAGAAGCCCCGTGCGCGTGGTGGCGCCCACAAGCGTGAAGCGCGGGATGTCCAGGCGAATGGAACGCGCAGCCGGGCCCTGACCTATGACGATATCGAGCGCGAAATCTTCCATCGCCGGGTACAGGACCTCTTCCACCGCGCGGTTGAGCCGGTGAATCTCGTCGATGAAGAGCACATCGCCTTCATCGAGGTTCGTGAGAATGGCCGCCAAGTCGCCGGGGCGTTCTATAGCCGGGCCGGAGGTAGTCTTAATCTGCACGCCCATCTCGTTTGCGACCACGCTTGCCAACGTGGTCTTGCCCAAGCCCGGAGGGCCGGAAAACAGCATGTGGTCGAGCGGCTCTGAACGCAGCTTCGCAGCGGCGATGAGCACCGAGAGGTTGTCTTTGATGCGCTGCTGGCCCAGATACTCGTCCAGACGGTGAGGGCGCAGCGTGAGCTCGCCCGCGGCGTCTTCCGGCGCTTCTTTCGCGTCGACCAGACGCTCCCCCTCATGCCAGGAGCCTTCGGTGAACTCGGGAGATTCCCATGTCATGAATTACCTCCCAGGTTCTTGAGCGCATACCGTATGGTCGCGGACACGTCTGTTTCCGTGCAGCCTTTCAAAGCGCCGGCAACTTCCAGGGCAGAAAAGCCCATGCCCACGAGTGCCTCCGATGCTTCCGAGCGCGTGCCGCCGGCCTGGGCTGCGGCTTCATCGAACAGATCGGGTTCTGTTTTGAGCACCCCCTGCAACTCGAGCACGATGCGCTGGGCGGTTTTCTTGCCGATGCCGGGGACGCCCGCGATGCGCGTGATATCGCCTTGCGCTATGACTGCCGCCAGCTCTTGCGGGCGCATCGTCGAAAGCGCGGCGAGCGCGATTTTCGGGCCGATGCCGGAAACGCCGATAAGGCGCTCGAACATCTCCTTTTCGGCCAAGCTGGCAAACCCGAACAGCGAAATGCCGTCTTCCTTGACCTGCAGATACGTCCAGACCTGAACCGTCGCTCCTACAGCGGGCAGCGCTCCCAGCGCCTTGCTGGACAAAGCGAGCTCGTAGCCTATGCCACCCACTTCCAGCTGTATGCCGTACCCGTCCTTGTAGACGAGGTCTCCTTTCAGATACGCGATCAAGAACGCCTTCCCTTCTCCTGTTCTTTCGCCAGCGCCGTTGCAACCCGTTGCGCGAAACGCGCCTTGGCCTCTTGTTCTGTAAGCGCGCCCTGCTTCTGCAAGGCAGCTGCAACCTTCGCGCCGTCTTGCTTTTCGAGCATCTTAACAGCGCGCAGGCGGGCATGGGTGATGGCGGCGGCCAACGCATCTGCCGCATGGTCGGGTTTGGGCTCGTGGTCAAGACCAAGTACCGCCTTCACCATGTACTGAACCTGCTCCTTGTCTGCGGTACCCGTGCCGACGAGTGCCTGTTTTATCTGCATGGGCGTGTATTCCCCGTATTCGAGCCCTTTGTATGCACAGGCGACGAGCGCCGCCCCGCGTGCCTGCGCCGTGGCCATGGCGGACTTCGCGTTTTCGCCGAAGTAGACGCCTTCCACACTCAAAGCCCGAGGATGATAGCGGTCAATTATCTCGCACAGATTGTCGTGGATGACGGCAAGACGCGTGGGCAGCTCGTTGCGCTTGGACGTGGTGATGCACCCATAGGCAACAGGCACGGTTTTGGAGCCCTGGCATTGCACCACGCCCCACCCGGTGTTCGCGAGCCCCGGGTCTATGCCTATTATCGTCATCGTGTCCACGCGTTCTCCTCAAATACAAACATATGTTCGTATCAAGGATAGTGGGTATCGTGCCTGCGTGCAAGTGCCCCTCTGCAACGGCATCGAAGTGTCCCCTGCCAGTTCGCCACCGGCATAAGAGCGCAGCTGGTAGCCAATGGCGGGTTTGTCTCCACAGAAAACACATAACTAGACCTTGCAAAACCGCCGTGAACGCCCGTATCTAACCTCCTCATTTACCTGTCTTGACCTGCGAAAATCGGTATTTACCCGTAAAAACTGTTAGATTTTGGGGGTGGTTTTGTCGGTAAAACCTGGTGCATGGTCTGCACCCCGAACGGCCCGCGCGAAACGCAAGCGCGGCACGGGCCAAACCGATTGCAGACCAAGGAGGTTTTACATGCACCATCTGAAAATCGCGCCCGCCACGCCTAAAGCGGCGTTGCACCTGCTCATGGCAGTCGTGCTCGTGCTCGCGCTCTGCGTGCCCACGCTCGCTTTACTCCTGCCAGCACGGCAGGCCGAGGCGGCTAACACTAGCACCGTGCGCCTTGTCAGGGACGGGTCGTGGATCGAATACGACAGCTACCGGACAGCGAGCATGCACGATGCCGCGACGGGATACCAGATTATCTGCGCGCAGCCCGCGAAGGACTCCCCCGACTCGGGCGTCTACGCCAAGGACTATGACAGCATCGACGACCAGATCGCAGCCACGAGCTGGGACCCTGCGTGGGTGAAGATACGCAGCTTTCTCGTGCGCGCCCTCATGTACTACGCGCACCCCGACTCGCCCGGCTTCGACACGAGTCTCTTTCCCGCCAAGAACTGGGAAGGCGACGCATGGACACGCGACGATTACATAGCCATGTTGCATCTGAGTCTGTCAGCCGCCTACGACAATTCCTATGATTCCGCGATAGTGGGCACAGGCGCCCGTTTCCAGCTCTGGGCGATACAAAACATCACCGGCGGTTTTTCGCAAGACGATGCGGTCGGCGGCCAGGAGGTATTCTATGAAAACTCGGTCTGGGGCAAGCTGCTGAACTACGATGGCGGTGGCAACGTGGTCGGCTGGAACAGCGATGCCAATCCCTACTATTCGGAATTGCCCGAGGGCTTCAAGATCTTCATCATCCATCCAGGTAGCGGCGGGCAAATCTGCTTCGGTTTCGACGCGTTCGGCTGGGCCTCCCTGAAAAAGACGAGCAGCCTGGAAAACGTCACGAACGGCAACCGCATCTATAGTCTGGAAGGGGCGAAGTACGGCATCTATTCCGACAGCACCTGCAAGAACCTGGTCGAGACGCTTGTCACAGACAAAACCGGCAACGCGCAAAGCGAGACGTTGACGCCGGGCACCTATTACGCCAAAGAACTTGCCGCGCCCTACGGCTTCACGCGCAACGACAAGATAGTGAAGGTGCAGGTCAAACCCTGCGAGACGGCGACGTTCTCCTTCCGGGAAGCGCCGATGTACGCAAAACCCGAGTTGCTCGTGCAAAAGACGAACCGCGAAACCGGCAATGCGGCCGCCGTCGCGGGAAGCACCCTTGCAGGCGCGAAGTTCACCGTGTCGTATTATGACAGCTTCGAAAAGTTCGACACACCCGCGCGCACCTGGACGTTCGCAAGCGACGATGCCGGCAAAGTCGAGCTGGACAAAGAACATCTCGTGCAGGGAGACGCGTTTTACCATGACGCCTCGGGAACTCCCGTCTTTCCCCTGGGCCACTACACCGTGGCGGAAATCGCGGCGCCCGAAGGCTATCACGTAAACGGAGATGTGCAGTCTTTCGATCTGAAGGACAATGGCGGCGAACAGCCCGTCATATCCTTCACGCAGGCGACCATCATTCCCGACCAGGTGTTTCGTGGAGACTTCGAATTCAGGAAAATCGACGACCATCAAAACGGCTTAGCCGGCATACCCTTCCTGGTGAGCTATGAAAACGGCGAAGAAGACGCCTTGAAAGAGAGTCATGTCATCGTCACCGACGTCAACGGCTCGTTTTCCTCTGCCGAAAACGCGCATAGCGCGAACACGAACGGAAACGACGCTGCGGTCGAGTTGAGCGCCGAGGGAACGTACCTCGTGGACGAAACGAAGCTCGACGCGACGGCCGGCATATGGTTTTCCCTGGACAAGGCAGGCAGCAGCGCACCCGTCAACGACGAGCTCGGCGCCTTGCCCTATGGCACATACCGCCTCGAGGAACTGCCTTGCCAGGCCAACGAGGGCAAAACGCTTGTGAGCACCACGTTTTCCATCAGCAAAGACAAAACGTGCATCAAACTGGGAAACATCGTCGATGCCTCGCCCGAGCTGGAAACAACAGCGCATGACCGCAAGGACGGCGACAAATACCTCGATCCCGAAGCCAAATCCACCATCGTCGACACGGTACGCTACACGAACCTGACACCCGGGAAAACCTACACGCTCACGGGAACCGTCATGGTGAAAAGCACAGGCGAGGCACTGACAGACGAAAAGGGACAGCCCGTAGCGCACGTCGAAACGTTCACGCCGAGCGCGGCAGATGGCGCCAGAACCATGGAATTCACGTTCGACGCCACTGAACTGGCAGGAAACGACCTTGTGGTGTTCGAGAAGCTCGAGCTCGACGGCAAGACCGTGGCCTCGCACGAAAGCCTGGCCGACGCCGACCAAACCGTGAACGTCCTGCCGAAGATACATACGAGCGCGCGAGATAAAGCAGATGGAGATTCCTACATCACGAGCACGAAGGCGACCATCGTCGACACCGTCAGCTACGAAGGCCTTACTCCCGGAAAGACGTACAAGCTCGACGCGCTGCTCATGGACAAGACGACGGGCAACGTCGCGCGCGATGCGCAGGGAAACGCGCTTTCCGCGAGCAGGGAGTTCACGCCCGATGCCGCCGAGGGAAGCGTCCAGTTGGAGATCACGCTGGACACGACGGTCGTGGGCGGCCATGACGTGGTGGTGTTCGAGAAGCTTCTGGACGCACGGGACGTCGAACTCGCACGCCATCAGGACCTCGATGATGCGGAGCAGACTCTCAAAACCGTCGGCATCGACACAAGCGCCTGGGACAAAGCGGACAAAGACGCACACTATGCCGCAGAAGCCGAACTCGTCACTATCGTCGACGAGGTGAGCTACGTCAACGTCGAGCCGGGATGCACATACACGCTAGACACAACG
>CASDTD010000160.1 GCA_949283445.1 uncultured Coriobacteriia bacterium
TGTCGCCCTGATATGCGCGTTCGTCGCCATGCTCGCCGTGTTCGGCTATACGGCAAGCGTGAAATCAGAGGCGGCGGTGCAGCGCGCGGCGGCAATCGACCGGTACGGCGGGCAGACGGCGCAGGTGCTTGTCTCGACTGCGGATATTCCCGTGGGGCAGCCCGTGGACACTACGAATGCAGCTTTGTTGGAATGGCCGGTCGACTTGCTTCCCGAAGGGGAGGTCGCGACTGCGCTCGACCAGGTCGAAGGCAAAATCGCTCAGGCGGATATCAAGCGAAACGAGCCCATCTTGCTGGAGCGCGTGGGCAACGGCGTCTCCCGTATCAGCGTGCCGGAAGGTCTTGCCGCAGTGACGGTTTCAGCTGATGAGGTGCTCGCAGTTGGGGGCGCGATCAAGGCGGGTTCGTTTGTCGACGTGTACGTGGAGACGACTAAGGGAACAGTCGAGCAGCTGGGCAAGAGAATTCTCGTCTTGGAGACGAGCAGCGCGTCAGATGACAGTCAAGATCAGCTCGCCTGGGTCACGCTGGCCGTGACGCCCGAAAGCGTCAGCGAGCTTATATCTGCATCGACCAAGGGAACCATTCACTTCGCGCTTCCCAGCGGCACGAACGGCAGCGAGGGGGAAAGAAAATGAGCGCACGCGTATCTGACAATACGGCGAGCTCAGCCCCGCTGGTTACGGTTGTGTCCGGCAGCGGAGGCGTGGGCAAGACGACCATCGCGCTGCTGGGCGCCTGGCTCGCGTCTGAGGCGGGCATCCCGACAGCCCTGGTGGAGGCTGACCTCCAGTTCGGCGACATAGGGTATTGGCTGGGGCTTGATGACGAGCTGCCCAATCTGGGGGCGGGCATGGCCTGCGAACCGGTGCACTTAACGGACAATCTCGCGCTGTACAAGGCGCCGAGCCTTCCCGAGGTCGCGGAAAGCGTAGCAGACGATGTCGCGCATCTCGCGCAGGCCATGCGGCGTGCATACGGTTTGGTCATAGCGGACACGGGCGGGTTCTGGTCCGGGCTCACCGCCGACCTTGCGGTCAACGCCAGCTTGCTGTTAAACGTCATGGACGCGCGTCCCTCGTCGGTCATGTCGGCGGTGCGCGTGCAGGAGCTGTGCGCACGCATGGGCGTCGCGTCTTCACGCTGCGTGGCCGTCTGCAACAGGTATTCGAGTCGGTCACGTCTGTCTGCACGGGAAGTGCAAAGCGTTTTGGGTGCCGATGACGTGCTGTGCGTGGGCGACGGGCGTGCGGTTGTCGATGCGCTGCTCGTCGCCGGTTCTGTAGAAGAGCTCCTCGATTCGGGAAACGCCGCCGTGCGCGGTCTGGACGAGTTGCTGTGCTCGGTGCTGCCCCGCGTGGGTTGCCTGTATGGAGGGGCGGCTCCTAGCCCGAAGAGGGGGCTGTTCCGATGAAGCTTGCCGATTACATGAATGTGGAAACAGAACGCATGCCGGCGGCAGAGCAGACGGCAGAGCCGCTCGTTACATTGTGCGACCGCCTGCGGGAAGAGCTGTATGCAAGCGTTCCCGCTGAGAAGATTGCAAGTCTGCTCGCATGTGGGCGCGGCAAAGCTCGCTCAGAGCTCGCCGCGACAATAGAGCAGATAGTGCGCGCGGGGGATTTCCCATCGCTGTCCGCGAACGCCTACCAGCAGCTCGTGCAGGAAACGCTCGATTTGGTGCTCGGCCTGGGGCCCATAGAGCCTCTGCTTTCCGATGCGCGCGTGACGGAAATCATGGTGAACGGCCCGGATGCGGTGTTTTTCGAAAGGGAGGGAAAGCTCTACCGGGCCAACGAGCGGTTTTCTTCGGAGGAGCAGCTCAGAACCGTCGTCGACCGCATCGTGTCCCCTTTGGGGCGCAGGGTGGACGAACAGAGCCCCATCGTGAACGCCCGTCTGCCAGAAGGGCACCGGGTAAACGTCATCATTCCGCCGCTTGCCATGCACGGGACGACGATGACGATACGCAAGTTCAGGGCGAGCGCCTTCACGCTCGGCGAGCTCGTGTCGCTCGGAACGCTCACGGCGCAGATGTCCACCCTGCTTTCCTGGGCCGTGAAGGCGCGGAAGAACATCGCGGTGTCTGGCGGGACGGGCGGCGGCAAGACGACGCTGCTCAACGCCCTTTCGCGTCAGATTCCGCCAACGGAACGCATCATCACGATAGAGGATTCCGCCGAGCTTCGCTTCGAGCATCACCCGCATGTCGTGAGTCTGGAAGCACGCCCGGCGAACGCCGAGGGAAAGGGCGAGGTCACCATCAGAGAACTTGTGGTGAACGCGCTGCGCATGCGGCCTGACCGCATTGTCGTGGGGGAATGCCGGGGTGCGGAGGCGGCGGATATGCTGCAGGCCATGAACACCGGTCACGACGGCTCTCTCACTACGTTGCACGCGAATTCACCTGCCGAGGTGGTGCCGCGCCTGGTGATGATGGTGCGCTACGGGATGGATCTGCCCATCGAAGTCATAGAGGCTCAGGTCTATTCGGCGCTCGATTTGATTGTCCAGCAGGACCGCATGGGCGACGGCGTGCGGCGCATAACGCAGGTCGTGCAGCGTTGTCCGGGCGGCTCTCATGGCGCAACACCGCGGTTCGAGCCCGTTGTCACCTGGGATAGACGTCGTCAACGCTACGACTGGACGGCGACGCCGGCTTGGATCGACGATCTTCTCTTCGCCGGTATTGCCACAGAACAGGAGGTGCGCTCATGGAGCCAATCGCTGCATTGTTGCTCATGACGGCCCTTGTCTGCACGTTTCTCGGCGTGTACCAGGGTTTGCGTGCGTTCGCGTCATGGAAACGGGGACGTTTCGAAGGAGGCGTCAAGACGCTCAGGAGCCTTGCGCGCGCGTGGCGTGGTCGCGTGCTGTCATCAAAGGCGCTGTCGCGTTTCGGGGCACGTGTTCGCGGGCGCAAACGCGCGGAGGCGCTGCGTGCCTGCATGCCCGACATGCTCCGGTTGTTCGGTATCGCGCTTCAAGCGGGATCTTCGCTCGTGACGGCGTTGGAGTACGCGGCGGAAAACTGCGAGGAACCGCTTGCGGGGGAGTTGAGAAAGACCGTGTGGGACTTGAAGTCGGGGCAAGGCTTCGACGAAGCCATGAGGAAGTTGCGCGAGCGAACGGGCGGCCAGGAATTTTCCTATCTGGCCGTGGCAATGGAGATCCAGCACCAGTCGGGCGGAAGCTTGGGCGGCGTGCTGTCCACGGTCTCCACGTCGCTGCGAAACGTTTCCGAACTCGAGGACAAATTGCAGACGCAGACGGCGCAGGGGCGGTTGTCTGCCCGTGTCGTCGCGGTTATGCCCCTGGTGGTGCTCGCGGCTTTGGTACTGGTGTCTCCGGGCTATCTGGCAGATTTCTTTACGTCTCCGTTGGGCGTTGTCATGCTCATGCTTGCGTGCGTGCTCGAAGTCGCGGGCATTCTCATGGTGCGCCGCGTTCTGGCCATCGACTTGAGTTCCGGTTCGTTCGAGGAGGCATGATGGCAATGGCGTTCGCGGTGCTCGCAGCCCTGGCGGGCGGGGCATGCACGTTCAATTCGGTGCAGCTAGCCATGGGGATCCTGCACGAGAAGCACGTGGTTTCGAAAAAGCTCACGTTCGACGATGTCGTAGAAGACCGGCGCCTGTGCTTCATGGTGCTTGCGGCTGTGGGAATTGTCGTTTCCTCTGCAGTGTCACTGTGGCTCGTGCCCCTGTGCGTTCTCGCGGCTTTTCTCGTCGCGCGCAAAGCGCCGTCGCTTCTTGCCCGACGTCGGCGCGAGGCGCTGCGCAGCGCCTGCGACGGGCAGCTCGACTTGCTCGCGGATATCGTCGCCATGGGCGTGCGCGCGGGACTTTCTTTCGACGCCGCGCTCGACCTGTTCTGCGCCAAGTTTTCCTGCGAGCTTTCGACGCAGCTGATGCAAGCGCGCTCGGTGTGGAAAAGCGGCATGGCCACGCGCGAACGTGCCCTGCTTGACCTTGCGAAGCGTCTGGACTCCAAGGCGCTGCGCCGGTTTTCCGAGACGGTGGTGCAGGCGATTGCCTATGGTTCCCCGCTTGCAGACACGCTCGTCTCGTTTGCGGACGATATGCGGGCAAGCCGCCTGACGCATGTTGAACAGCAGGTGGCAAAAGCGCCTGTGAAGATGTTCCTGCCTTTGGGCACATGCATTTTGCCGGCCATGCTCCTGCTGGTCATGGGGCCGGTTGTGCTGCAGTTCCTGGGAACGGGGTTGTAGAAACGAGAGAAAGGAAAGGATATGTCACAACTCACCACATGCATGCTGAAAGCGCAGATTCGCCTTGCGCAGCGCATAAGAGGGCTCAGAGAGGAAGGGCAGGGGACGACCGAATACGCAATTCTCGTCGGCGTGCTCGCCGTCATCGCGATGATCGCCATTGCGGCGTTCAAAGACAAGATTGCCGAACTGTGGGACGCGATTAGTAGCGGTATCAATGGGCTGTAGGGCTCGAATACACGCATGGCATGCGAGAGCACGGCATCTCTGCGCGTTTTCGGAGGCTGGTCAGGCGTCGCTCGAATACCTGCTCGTGGGCGTTGCGTTGGTGGCGACCATTGCGGGGATGGGGGCGCTGTGGCGTTTCGTTTCGGGTGGCGAGCTTGCGGCCACCGTGGACGCTTGCGCCTCGCATGCGCTTGCCGAGACGGGAGGAACTGTCGATGCACTCATGTTCTGAATCTGGACAGGCAGCCGTGGAAGCAGCCGTCGCGTTGCCTTTGCTGTTCGCGGCGCTCGGCCTGCTTCTGCAGCCGGCGTTGCTGCTGTACGACCGCTGCGTGATGGAGCATGCCGCAGCAGAGTGCTGCCGTATGCTCGAAACGCAGACGGCAAGCGAGGCCGCCGCGCGGGCATATGTGCTCAGGCGCCTTGGCGCCATCCCGCGCGTTGCTGCCTTCCATGTGGGAGGAGACGAGGGGTGGACG
>CASDTD010000161.1 GCA_949283445.1 uncultured Coriobacteriia bacterium
TGGGGTTTTCCAGCACGCGCTTATCGTCGTCTGCGGAGAACGTGACGAAGACCATCGTGGTCTCGTTGACCATGACGGGGTAGGCGATCGTCGGCGGCAGATCGCGCTGGCGCAGCATCTCGACGGAGGGGCGCAGGCTGAGCTCCGAGCCATAGGCGCTGTACACGCCAATGCCTTTGGCGTGCTTGACAGCGGGAAGCGTCGTGAGGCGCTGCACCAAACTCGACGCAGCCTTGTCACGTTCCCGTTTCTCTATGCCCGTGCGGATTTTGCGCATCTTGGCGCGCAGAGCCGCTTTCTCCTCCGTAATTTCCATGCAGGGCAATATACCACGTATAATGTGCGCATGGATATCGTAATCACAGGTGCAAACGGCCAGCTGGGCCAAGAATTCCAAGACGTGCTGGCGGTCGGCCAAGCCGACATCGGGCCGATTCCCGCCGTTTTCCACGGTGCCCGTCTTGCCTGCGTGGGCAGAGACGAGCTCGATATTTCCGACAAAGACGCGGTGGACGCTTTCATGGAAGGGCGTCCTTGCGATTTGATCATCAACTGTGCTGCGTGGACGGATGTCGATGGATGCGAATCTGACATGCTCGCGGCACGAAGGGCCAATGCAGTCGGCCCGCAGGTGCTGGCGTTGGCGGCGCGTGCGCATGGCTGCAAGCTCGTGCACATATCCACCGATTACGTGTTCGATGGCGAAAAGCGCGATGCCTATGTCGAGACAGACGTGCCGAACCCCCAGACCGTTTACGGGAAGAGCAAGCTCGAAGGCGAGCTGCTTGTCTCGAATATCCTCGGCAAGCACATCATCGTGCGCACGTCGTGGCTGTACGGTGCACATGGCGGGAATTTCGTGAAGACGATGTTGCGTCTTGCGCGCGAAAACGGGGCCATCAAAGTCGTCGACGATCAACGTGGCAATCCCACCTACGCAAACGACCTCGTCTACGAGGTGCTGAAGCTCGTCGCGGCGGACGTGTACGGGACGTTTCACTGCACGGGAACGGGCGTGTGCAGTTGGTACGAGTTCGCCTGCGCCATCGTCGAGGAAGCGGGCATCTCCTGCGATAAGACGCCATGCACGTCTGAGGAGTTCCCCCGTCCGGCGAAGCGCCCCGCCAATTCTGCGCTCGAAAACCGACATCTGGCAGACACGATTGGCGATGAGATGCGCCTCTGGCGCGAGGCGCTGAAAAGCTATCTGGGGAAGCTGCGCTGACGAAGGGACAGGGTTAATGTCACGTTAGCCCAATATGAACCGGTGCGATATTAACCCCGTCTCTCGTACCTGTGTGGCAAATGGGTATCCGTTTATCGCATTCCCCTCAACGGGGGCGACGTGATTTGCTATGATGGCGGGCATGTCTACTATAGTGATGAAATTCGGCGGAACTTCCGTAGCCTCTCCTGAGCGCATCATGCACGTTGCCCAGCGCATCGTGGAATGCAAGCGCGCAGGCAACAAGGTGGTGGCGGTCGTGTCCGCGATGGGCAAGTCCACTGACGACTTGATCAAGCTCGCCAAGTCGGTGAGCGAAAACCCCGACCCGCGCGAGCTGGACACGTTGCTGTCCACGGGCGAGACGGTCTCCATGTCGCTTGTTGCGATGGCTGTCGATTCTCTGGGCGAAGAGGCGATAAGCCTGAGCGGGCGTCAGGTGGGTCTGATCACCGACAGCCTGCATGGCAGGGCGTCGATTCGCGAAATTCACGCCACGCGCATCAAGGCGGCGCTTGCAGAAGACAAGGTCGTCATCGTCGCGGGCTTTCAGGGCATTGACGCTGCGGGCGATATCACCACGCTGGGGCGTGGCGGATCGGACACGACGGCGGTTGCCATTGCCGCGGGTATCAACGCGGATATCTGCGAGATATACACAGACGTCGACGGCGTGTTCTCGGCAGACCCGCGCATTGTTCCGCATGCGCGCAAGATAGATCAGATTTCATACGAAGAAATGCTCGAGATGGCTGCTGGCGGTGCCGGTGTCCTGCACAAACGCTGCGTCGAGTTCGCACGCAACTTCAACGTGGTCATCCACTGCCGTTCTTCGTTTACCGACAAGCCCGGCACAATCGTGAAGGAGTTCGATCCCAGTATGGAAAAGGCTATTGTCAGCGGCGTAGCGCACGATTTGTCCGAGGCGAAGTTCACCATCCGCGACGTGCCCGACACGGCAGGCGTGGCTGCGCGCGTGTTCGGTGCGATGGCAGATGCCAACCTGGGTGTCGATATGATCATCCAGAATCTGTCCGAGAACGGCCATACTGACATCTCGTTCACGACCCCCAAAGCCGACATCGTGCGCGCCGAAGAGGTCATGCGCGACGTGGTCAAGGAGCTGGGTGCCCGTGAGCTCATCGTCGCCGACGAGGTGGCGAAGGTCTCCATTATCGGCGCGGGCATGAAGGTCAACTCCGGCGTCGCGGCACAGATGTTCCGCACGCTTGCCGATGGCGACATCAACATCTCCATGATCAGCACGTCCGATATCCGTACCTGCGTCGTCATACCCGCCTCCAAAGCCGAGCAGGCGGTGCGCTTGCTGCACACGGCGTTCGGGCTCGATGGCGACCAAGTCTTCGAGGAAACGCAGCTGTCTGCCGAGGAGCTCAAGGCCAAAGCCGAAAAGGGCCGCTAGGGTTTACCGTAGGCGCTTCGGCGCCAGGGGCGTCGAAGGCGATAATGGAAAAACGTTCGAACATCAAGCTGACCCTCGACGAGGGTCTTGCTGTGCAGCGCGATCTTCAGGATGACCGCACGTCTGAAACGCTTGCCGCGATTCTGGGCGTTCCGCAGGCGTCCTTGGTGAAGCGTTCGGTCGACGCACGTCATAAAAACGATGTCCATTTCATAGTCACAGCGGCGCTGGGTGCGCTCGGGCCGGTTGTGCCGTTTTGCGAGCGCCCGCTTCCCGCGTGTCGTGAGGCTGACGTACGCCCTGTTGTCGTGGGCATGGGTCCTGCGGGGCTGTTCGCCGCGTTGCAGCTGGCAGAAGCGGGATTGTGCCCGCTTGTCATCGAGCGTGGCGCGCCGGTCGAAGAACGCAGGAAAGATGTCGAGCAATACCACCGCACGCGTGTGCTGAACGTGAAAAGCAACGTGCAGTTCGGCGAGGGCGGTGCGGGCACGTTTTCCGATGGCAAGCTCACGACGGGCAAGAACTCGCCGCTCATCTCAACGGTACTGGAGAGTTTCGTCGCCGCCGGCGCCCCGTCCGAAATTCTCTGGCAGGCAAAGCCGCATATCGGCACCGATGTCCTGGGCGGCGTCGTCGCGTCGCTGCGCGAGCGCATCATTGCTTGCGGGGGAGAGGTGCGCTTCCACACGCAGCTTGTGGATATGGACGTGAGTGATGGCAGGGTGCGTTCCGTTGTCTTACGGGATGACGAGGGCGAAGAAGAGACGGTGCGCGCACACGACGTCATCTTGGCGTTGGGCCATTCCGCGCGCGACAGCTTCGAGCTGCTCGGTAGACTCGGTTTCGAGCTCGAGCAAAAGCCCTTTTCCATTGGCGTGCGCATCGAACATCCGCAGACGGATATCAACCGAGCACAATATGGCAAGGCTGCAGGACATCCCGCGTTGGGCGCTGCCGACTACAAGCTTTCCTGTCATCTGAAAAACGGCAGGTCGGTCTACACCTTCTGCATGTGCCCGGGTGGCGAGGTCGTGGCAGCTTCCAGCGAGCAAGGCGAGCTCACCGTCAACGGCATGTCGCGGCAGGCGCGCGACGGGGTCAATGCGAATGCCGCGCTGCTATGCAATGTTGTACCCGAAGACTTCGGTGGGAGCGCTCCGCTTGCGGGCATCGCGTTCCAGCGCACGTGGGAACGTGCGGCTTTTGAGCTTGGCGGCGCCGATTGGCATGCCCCGTCTCAGACGGTGGGGGCATTTGCCGGCAAGGCCACAAGCTGCAGCCCTGCCGTCGAGCCCAGTTATCCGCTGGGCGTGCACGAGGCTGATCTTTCGAAGTGTCTGCCCGGCTTTGCGGTTGATGCGCTGCGTCAGGCTCTGCCCGTTTTCGGCCGTCGCTTGCGCGGCTACGATACGCCGGGCGCGCTGCTCACGGGCATCGAAGCCCGCAGCTCGTCGCCGGTGCGTATCGTGCGCGATGGCAAGACCTTGCAGGCCACGCGCGTTGCCGGCGTGTACCCGTGTGGCGAAGGCGCGGGCTATGCGGGTGGCATCATGTCGGCCGCAGTCGACGGCATTCGCGTGGCGCAGGCGATTCTGGCCGGCGCGTAAAAGCTGCGTGGTTGTCCGTGTCCGGATGGCAAGCGATGTCATTTCGGGTATGAGTGCATGTGCTAGACAGGCTGCTGCGCCTCGTCTTTGTTCTTTCTCGGCCTGCCAATGCGCGGCGGGTCGGCAAGCCGCGCTTCGACACTGTCTGTGGTCACCCAGGTTCTACCGTTCAGCTCGAATGTGTCAAGGAGCCCGGCCTTTATCAGCTGCGTCACACGTCCACGCGTGACGCCAAGCGCACGTGCGGCATCGGCAGCACTCATGCGGCGGATGAACTCCTTGCCTGTCTCGATTCCGACGAGCAGGATTGTCCCGCCATGTTGTGGCTTATTGCCATAAGTGGGCTCAGGAAAACTTTTCTCGTGGATAACGTATCCATCCAAGGATGTCTTAAGCCAATCAGCCGCATTTTGCTCGACTTCCCGCAAAGTTTTTCCTTGTGTAGCGCCTCCTCCAAAGTCGAAGGGTGCGGCAATGTAGAATTCTTCGCCTTTGAATAGTTCGAATTCGTATATGACGAACATGACGCGCCCTCCTAACGCTTTTCCTGTTGGCTGAGACCTGCCTGCTTCTTTATCAACTTGAACATCGGCTTTTCTATTTCCCTGTGCCGCTCTACAATAGTCCACCTTCCGTCAGGGTGCTCGAAGCGGTCGTGATTCGCGCCGCCCTTATTCACGAATCCGTTTCGTTCCAAGAACCTGACAACCTGCCTCCGTTTTACCATGCGTTGTCCTCATATTCAATAATTATAAACAAGTGCTAATAAATTTATGCGATGAGTGATTTGGCGTGATTCCGCCGTGTTTTGCCGTTCGCGTTCACGACAAGGCGCAGGCAGTTCCCACAAGAAACCAGATGCCAAGACCCGGTGCCATCGGCAGTGCCTGCGGAGCTTCGCGAGACCGATGCCGTACAAGCGCGACGGCAGCCCACAGACCCATGACGACCGAGGCGGCAAACGCCCCACATATGCTGCCCGCGCAGCCGCAGAACAGGAACAGGGCTGGCAGCAGGCGCAGGTCTCCCGCCCCAATGGGTTCGGGGCGGCCGCACCTCCGGGCGAGCAGACGGGCGGTCTCGAGCACGCCCAGCGCGCAGAGGGCAAGGCCCAATGAGAGTGCGAGTTCGGACGCGCCATATTCAACAAGCGAGAAGAGCGTTCCGAAAACACATGCGACCAAAGAGAGCTCCCAGGGAATGATGCGCGCCTTGAGATCGCACAGGACCGTCGTCTGCATGCAGGCCAGACCCAAGACGGCAAGTACGTACCCTGCATGGGAAAGCGGCATATGCCATATGAAACATGCCCACAAGAAAAGCACGGACGCGCTCACGAGCTTTGCGGTGCGCACCGAGGGCGATGTTGTGGATGGGCAAGGGGCTTCGGGCGCCAGGGCGCAGGGCTGAAGTGGAGGACGAGGCGTTGCCACGACGCCAAGGCCGACAGAACACGTCTGGCAAAGACCGCGCTTGATGAGCAGCACATCGGCAAGCGGCGCAACCGCAGTAAAACCGAGTATGAATGCGGCGAGTCCGAACAACAGCATGCGTCCTCCAATCGCCCGTCCTGCGCCCTGATGAGCGCGTCTTCACGTCACGATAGAAGGCGAATCTGTCAAAAGTTACGGTTGCTTTCCCGCTTGAAACCAACAGGTTTTACGGGTAAAAGCCGGGCAAATGCCGGTTGAACACCGGGCAAAATACGGCTTGTTACCGGCTGAACGCCGATTTTCGCAGGTGGAGGAGGGGTTGGGACTCTGTATGGACCGCAGTTCATGTTGGACAGGCGTCTCGTGCCCGTGTCGCGCGACCTTGGCCGCGTGCTGCCTGCTGGCTGGCCGAAAACGCGTGCGGGGGCACAACAACCCCTGCCCTCGCACGCAATCTTGGCCATTTTGTCCGTTAGCTGTCCGAAAACGCGCGTAGGGGCACGAGATTCGTGCCCCTACGTAGAATGTGGACCATGCTCGAACGCGCTGCTCGTGCTGCGTTCGATGCTCCTGGCGTGCTGCTGCTAAATAGCCCGCAAAGCGTACGCGGCGGAAATCGCGAAGCACGCGTCGTCTGCCATGAGCGAAAGGTATTCGGAATCGTTGTCGCGCAGGTGAATGTACACGGCGCGCCTACCGCGGCTTGCCAGCGCGGAAAAATCGCCCAGCGCCTCGGCGGCTGCGGCGTCACCCAGCGTGAACGTCTCGTGCGGCACGGAGATGTCATAAGGTTCGGTGCTGCTGACGAGCAGGAACACGCCGTTGTTCGGGCCGCCCTTGTGCAGCTGGCCGGTCGAATGCAGGTAACGGGGGCCAATCTCCAGGCAGGAGCAGGCGCCCAGCCGGTCTGCGACGCGATGGCGCACGCGCTCGAGCGTCTCGCGGCGGCCAATGCCCTTGAACGGCAGAAACGCATTGAAAGAGAAGTAATCGTCCTCTTCGATGGAGCGGAACAACACGCGCAGCGCGTACCCGATGTCCATGTGCACGTCGCGGTTCGGGAGACGGTCGAGCAGCGCGGAACTCACATACACGCAGTCTGCGTAGTCGCAGTCGAGCTCGAACCTGCGGTAGGCGGGGCGTCCCTGCGCGTCAAGCGGCACCTCGAATTCGCCGCCTTGCTTGAACAGCAGCTTGCGCGTGGCGATTTTGGTGCTTTCCACGTCGGGCTGGTCGAAGGGGTTGACCTGCATGAGCCAGCCGCACATGGCCACCGCGTATTCCCAGATGAGGAAGTAGCGCGCCATGGCGGAAACGTCGGGAATGTCCAGGCGGAAAACCGGGATTTCCGGGTGCAGGCAGGTGCGCGCGTGCTCGAAGGCCTGGTCGTTGTTCATGTTGCATAGAATCGCGCAGCGGTCGGGGTGCGGGTCGGACAAGATGCCCGCGTCGATTTCGACGTTGGGGAGTATGCCCTTTCCGTCTTTACCCAGCGATTCTGCGACAAGCTGCTCGACCCACAGGCCGAATACCTGGTTGCGCGGTGGCATGAGCAGCGAGAACTTGTTGCGTCCTGCCATGAGGTTGTCATAGAGGAAGCTCGCAAGCCAGATGGCAGGGTTATCGGCGGAATCGGTCGCGCACAGGCGTTCCATGGGGACGGCATCGCGCAGGGTCTTCTCCACGTCAACGCCTACGCAGGCCATGGGCATCAAGCCGAAGACGGACAACGCCGAATAGCGTCCGCCCACCTCGGGCTCGCCGTGCAGCACGGCGCGCCAGCCGTTTTTGCGGGCGACCTGCTCGAGCTGGCTGTCCGGGTCGGTGATGGCAATGAAGCGCGAGCCAGCCCGCTCCTTGCCCAGATGCGCGCAGACGTACTTCCACGCCACATGGGAAAGAAGTGTCGGTTCGAGCGTCGAGCCCGATTTGCTCGACACGATATATATGGTGTGGGCCGGGTCGGAAGACCCGAGGATGTGGTTGACGTACACGGGCGACATCGAGTCCATGGTCTTGAAGGGGACCTCGTCGGTCACCTCCAGGCTGCGCAGCTTCGTGATGGTCTGTGCGGCCTGCGTGGACCCGCCTTGCCCGATCAGCACGACGGCATCGAGTTTTTCGCTGCGCGCCTGCTGGGCGATGATGGCGATTTCCGAAGGGTCGAACGGCGGCTCGCTTGCCAGCGTGGTCCAGCCCATGCGCGTTTTCGCGTACGCGGCGACTTCGGGGGAATAGTCGAAGACGCTTTCGTCTTTTGCGGCCAGGCGGGAGGCAACCTTGTTCTCTATAAGCTTATGCGCCGTTGCCGATGCTCCGAGCGTGGCGCTGTCGATGAAAGACATAGTTTCAACCTTTTATCTCAATTTGTTGACGATACGCTTGCTATTCGGATAGACGAAATCTTACAAAGTATAATGCATAGCCGCGATTGTGCGAATGTGGTAGAATCGCGATTCTGTATGCCACAGGAGGATTTCACTTAATGGAAGAAACGATAAGCAAGCAGGCTGCTACGGTTAACAACATTCACGAGACACTCGTGGGTTTCACGGGCAAGCGCCTGCGTGTGCGTGCCAATATGGGCCGTTCGAAAATCATAGAGCGAGAGGGCGTGCTCACGCAAGCCCACAACTCGCTGTTCATTGTCGAAACCGAAGAGAAGCGCGGCCGTAAAGCGCGCCAGTCGTATCAGTACGTCGATGTCCTCACGGGTACCGTCGAGCTCACCAACCCCGAGACGGAACAGCCGCTGGTCCCCATGCTCCAAGAAGAGATGTTCTAAGCTGCTCTCTTTCTCATGACTACAAATCTGAACAGAAGATTGACCTTGCGCGCTCCTGCGAAGGTCAATCTGTGTTTGTCCGTGCAGTTTCCGCCGCAGGACGGTTATCATGCTGTCGATTCGGTGTTCCAGACGCTTGACGTATACGACACCATAGAGTTCGAGACCTGCCCAGTCGATTCGGGCGAGTCCCTGACGGAAACGTCAATGGGTACCCCGGTCGCGCTCGACTGCGGTCCCATCGACATTCCCACTAGCGACAACCTCATCTTCAAGGCAATCGACCTCGTCGAACAGGCGTGCGATGTTCCATCGGCCTTCGCGGGGCAAATGGTGCGCATCGTAGTCGACAAGCGTATCCCCGCAGGTGGTGGGCTTGGCGGCGGTTCGAGCGATGCGGCCGCCGTGCTCAAGGCGTACGCGAGGCTGCAGGGGTTGAACCCTCTGGGCGAAGACGTGCTCGGGGTTGCGAGGAAGCTCGGTGCCGACGTCGCGTTTTTCCTGTATGGTGGTGCCGCTCTCATGACCGGGCGCGGGGACGAGCTGCAACGGTGTCTGCCGCCGTTTCCGTTGCCTCTTGTGCTCATGGGAGATGCGCAGGGCAATTCCACGGCTGCGGTCTATGCGGATTTCGACGGAGCGCCCGCGCCGGCTTTCGATTCGTTCGCGCTGGCGGCGGCGATGGAAGCTTCCGATGTGGCGCCCGAAACGCTTGCCTCGCTGTGCGGCAACAACCTCGAGCCCGCTGCCTGCCGTGTCGGGGCGGCGCTCGCGCAGCGCATCGAGCGCGCGAAGAAAGACCCCGCCGTTCTCAACGCGCTCGTCACAGGCAGCGGCGCCACGAGCTTTGCCATCTGCGCAGATGAACGCTCGGCGCAGGAGTTTGCCGTCCGTGCCCGGCAGTTCAGCGACTGGGTTTGCGTCGCGCATGCAAGCGATGCATGAGCGCGGGTAAAATGACCTGTCCATTTGTCGCATTGCGGTTGTGCAAAACGCCCTCTATCTTTTAGAATCTGAGGGCAACACAAGGCACTGGGGTATCGTCCAACGGTAGGACAGCGGTTTTTGGTACCGTCGATGCGGGTTCGATTCCTGCTACCCCAGCCATTTTCTTTTTGGGAGCGTGCGTGGAAGCTAAAGCTTTGATTTTGGCAGCAGGCGCTGGCACGCGTATGAAATCAGACAAACCGAAAGTCGCCCACGAGATGCTGGGCAAGCCGCTCGTGCGGTGGGTTGTCGATGCTGCGCGCCAGGCGGGCTGCGATGAGGTCCATGTCGTCATCGGCCACGGAAAAGAACAAGTAGAGCCGCTTTTGGATGACTGCGTCATTTCCTATCAGCTCGAGATGTTGGGCACAGGGCACACGGTCATGTGCGCTGCCGACAAGTTCGAAGGCTACGAAGGCTGCATCGTCGTGCTCTGCGGTGATACCCCGCTCATTCGTCCCCAGACCATCATGCAGCTCATCGGTACTCACGAACGCGACGGCAATGCCGCGACGGTGCTCACCATGAAGCTTGACGACCCGTTTGGATACGGTCGCATTGTCCGCGATGGGGCCGGTAACGTGCGAGGCATCGTGGAGCAGAAGGACTGCACGGCAGAGCAGGCAGCCATCTGCGAATGCAATTCGGGTATCTACTGCTTTTCTGCTCCTGAGCTGCTCGCGCATCTGGACAGGCTCGACCGCAACAACGCGCAGCACGAGTACTACCTCACCGACATGCTCTCCATCTTGGCCGAAGCCGGCTTCAAGGTGGGCAGCTTCGTTGCGACGGAAAACGACGACTGCCTTGGCGTGAACTCGCGCGTTCAGCTCGCCGCCGCCACCAAGATCGCGCAGGGGCGCATAAATACCGAGCTCATGGCAAGCGGCGTGACGATGCTCGACCCCGAAATGGTGTGGGTCGGCCCAGACGTCACGGTGGGCCGCGACGTCGAGCTGCTTCCGCTCACGATGCTGTGGGGTTCGACGTCGGTTGCAGACGGCTGCATTGTCGGGCCGAACACGCGCCTGACGGACTGCGTCGTCGGCCGTGATTGCGTCATCGACGAGACGGTGGGCATCGAGGCCGTCATCGACGCGGGAGCGTCTTGCGGGCCGCGTACCTATCTGCGTCCGGGGGCGCATCTGTGCGAGGGCGCCAAGGCCGGCACGCATGTCGAGATTAAAAAGTCCACGATTGGCCCGGGCAGCAAGGTGCCGCACCTGTCCTACATCGGCGATGCCGAAGTGGGCGCCGACGTCAACATCGGCGCCGGGTCAATCACCTGCAACTACGATGGCGCGCACAAGAACAAGACCGTCATCGGCGACCATACGTTCATCGGCTCGGACACGATGCTGGTCGCGCCGGTCACGCTGGGGTCTGACGTGGTCACGGGCGCGTCGAGCTGCATCACGAGCGACGTCCCCGACGGTGCGCTCGCCATCGAGCGAAGCGAGCAGGCCAATATCGAGGGCTGGGTGGAAAAGCACAGGAAAATGTAGCATTCTCGCAACGATGGGATGCTATTCGTAGTAGGTTTGCAAAGGAAGCATTTTCGAGGAACGCCAGGAATGCACAAGCGAGGAAGGTTGACAGGCGATGGCAAGACGACGCAGCAGGACGGCTGAACGACAGCTCCACATCTTTTCCGGGTCGGTGTATCCGGAACTTGCGCGTGAAATAGCGAGCAACTTGGACGTCGAGCTGGGCGATATCAGGCTCGAGAAGTTCTCGAACGGCGAGTCATATGCCCGTTACATGGAGTCCATCCGCGGCGAGGACGTCTTCTTGGTCCAGTCCATCTCCGGCAGCGTCAACGACGCGTTGATGGAGCTGCTCATCATGGTCGATGCCGCCAAACGCGCAAGCGCGGCCCGCATCCATGCCGTCATCACGCATTACGGCTACGCGCGCCAAGACCGCAAGTCGGCAGCGCGTGAGCCCATCACCGCCAAGCTCGTCGCCGACTTGCTGCAGGTTGCCGGTGTCGATACCGTCACCACCATCGACTTGCACCAGGGCCAGATCCAGGGCTTCTTCGACATTCCCGTCAACCATCTGACCGCTCTCAACCTGTTCACCGACTACTTCGCCAATGCCGGCCTGGACGACATCTGCGTCGTCAGCCCCGACGTCGGTCGTGCCAAGGCCGCCAAGAAGATGAGCGACATGCTCAACGCCGACCTTGCCATCATGCACAAGGGGCGCCCGCAGCACAACGTCGCGGAAATCACGAGCATCATCGGTGATGTCGAGGGCAAGAACTGCATCCTCAACGACGACATGATCGACACGGCGGGCACGATTTGCGCAGGCATGAAGGTGCTCAAGGACCGTGGCGCGAAGTCGGTGCACGTGTGCGCGACGCACCCGGTGTTCTCTGGTCCCGCCTTCGAGCGCCTGGAGAATTCCGTTGCTGACGAGATCGTCGTGTGCAACACCATTCCCGTTCCCGAAGAGCACCTGCACGGCAAGATCAAGACCATCAGCGTCGCCCCGCTGTTCGCGAAGGCCATCAACAACGTCTTCACCAACGGCTCGGTCTCTTGCCTGTTCGATCCCGATTTCGCACTGTAGGGGCACGCGAGGATGTCCATCAAAATGGTCGTGGGGCTGGGCAACCCCGGCTCCGAGTACGAGGGAACCCGGCATAACGCTGGGTTCCTCGTTTTGGACAGAGTCGCATCCGAGTTCGGGGCGAATTACTGGAAAAACGAATGCGGGGCGCTTGTCGCGCACGTTCGGCACGGCGACGGCGAGCTCATCTTGGCCAAGCCGCAATCGTTCATGAACACGTCTGGCGGGCCGGTGAGCAAGCTTGCCGCGATGTACAAGGTCAAACCCGCGGAGATTCTGGTCATTCACGACGACATGGATCTCGAGCCTGGGACCATCCGCGTGAAAGTGGGTGGGGGGCATGCGGGGCACAATGGCCTGAAGTCGATACACGCCAAGCTTGGAAGCAACGAGTACGCGCGCGTGCGCGTGGGGCTGGGGCACCCGCCGGGAAAGAAGCGCGTCACCGACTTCGTGTTGCAGGTGCCCAAGGGCGCCGATGCCGACAGCTTCGAGGCTGCGCTCGACCTGGCGCATCAGGCGACGGTGTGCGTTATCGACGAGGGCGCGACCAAGGCAATGAACCAGTTCAACTAGCGCACGTATGAGGGCGTGACCTTCCATCATTTGCTGTCGTCCCTCCTGCATGTGCACTAGTCGTGTCACACCCCCGCTCTATCATGCGCTGCATGATTGGAGGGCGGTTCAAATGGAACGCGCACAACATAATGAAGCAGGCGGTGTGGTGGCAGCTCAGGACATAGCTGCATCTCTATCGTGTGTTAAGACAGCCATTATGGATGTGCTTTTGCAGATAGACTACATTCGGCTGCAAGAGAACCCACGTATAGAGGCTGATTACGCGGTTAAAGTGGGCTATTTGGAAAATGAGCTTCTGGAAGTCCAGGTAGCCGCACGTCGTGCCAAGCGCAAGCTCACGCTTGCTCAGGCCGCGGCAAACCGAGGCGTAAAACTCCAGGAATCTGCGCTTGAGGCACAGCTCGACGAAGAATTCGCCGAATGGACAAGACGTATTGAGCAGGCTGTTTCACGTTTCTACGTTCTTGTGGATTACCGCTGTGGGCTGCAGGCTTTGTCGAATGCGGAATCGGAGGAGCTTCGCCATCTGTATCGCATGCTTGTCAAGCGTTTGCATCCGGATGTGAACCCCGAACAATCTGAGAAAGATACGCGTCTATTTCTGATGGCGCAGAGTGCTTACGCTTCGGGGGATGTGAGCGTGCTGCGCTCGTTGGTGTCCGCACTTGGGCTGGAGGACAATGCAGAGGAAGGCTTGCCTGATGCCCCTGTGCTCATGGAGGCGCAGCTTGCAGTTTTGGAAGAACAGCTCCGCTTGCACCGCGAGAAGCTCGAGGCGCTGAAACAGGAGTTTCCCTATAAATACAGAGAAAAGTTGGCAGATGCTGCTTGGGTTGTACGACGTGTGGGCGAGCTGAATACGCTTATAGAGGAATGGCGTGCCGTGCAATATGAGTATGACCATCGCTTTCACAGTCGTTTTTCTGGAAAACTTGGGGGTTGACAGTGAGCGAGCATACGGCAAACGAGAGGGGAAAGAGCCTGGCGCACATCTCCGGTGCTAGTGCTCTGCAGGCAATCGACGCGTTGAAGGACCAGAGTCTTTCGATAGGGGAGCCCTTTAGTGCCCCGTTGCTGCTGGTGGAAGATACGCGTGTGGCGGCTGTCGAGCGCACACCCGGTGCGGCCAAAGCTGCTCAAGAGATTCTCGTGGGAGATGAGCTTTCTTTTATTCGACAGCCTGAGCATGCCGATAGCTGCTGGGCCATTCGGGTAACTAATAGACAGGGGAACGTCGTGGGGTATGTAGCACGTGACGTGGAGGAGATTCTGGCACGTCTCATGGACGGTGGCAAGCGCGTGTACGGAAAGGTAACTGATGTGTCCTTGCACGGGCAACATACGAACGTGCGCATGGAGGTGTATCTCGATGACTGAGGGTGGTACGTGGGCGGAGGGTACCAAGCGCTTTAACGTGGGAGCTTTCGAGCTGGATATGGACGATGCGCCGGCGTGTGCAGAACGTGCAGGAAGATCGGGAGATCGTTTCGATGTCCCGAGTATCTGGATTACGTGCCCCGTGTACGAAGATGACGAGTGCGTGCATGGACGTGAGTGGATGGCTTTCTACGAGGCGGATAAATCGGACCCTGGGGGAATTCTTGCCTATCGTTATGCTTGCCTGTACTACCGAGAAGGTATGCAGCACCAGGGACGCGAGGAACACCAGATGCGCGTGGACTGCTTCAAGGCGGCGGAGATTCTCTGCAGACATGCCGCCAAACGTGGCAACCTGCAGGCGTATGTGACCTTGGGATATATCTATTTCTATGACCGTTGCGAGGGCGATTATTGGTGGAAGATGTGTCTGTGGATGGCTAATGATGCAGATGTCAAATATGCCCAAGCACTTATGCGTGCCTATGATCCGAACGAAGACGCCTATGCGTGCTTCAAATATGCAGCCGATCACGGTGATGCGCAATCCATGTACAAACTAGGAGATTTGCTGCGCGAGGGGTGGCCCTGCGGTGCGGATTATTCCGCTGCTTTCGATTGGTACCAGGATAGTTATCGAGCTGGCAAGAACGGCGATCCGGAGGTCTGGGGTAGCGCCGCGTTGCGCTTAGCTGAATGTTTCGAAGAGGGGCTCGGCTATCTTATAGATTACGAGAAGGCGCTGAACTGGTACCGTACCGCAGCAGCTGGTCTTCAAGCTGCGGTAAACGCGGGCGACTGGTACTATGAGGGGCAGCTCGCGCGGGCCCAAAAAGGGGTGCAACGCATGGAGCAGGAGACAGGGAAAGTCTGACGTGATTGATGGCACATGACCCGTCCCTTGCCATCTTTGATAAAAAAGAGAGCCGCTGCACGGGCGGCTCTCTTCTCATGTGGCTGATGTCAGTGTGACTAGTCCTCGTCGATGACGATCGCGCCCAGCGGACACTCTTCCATGCAGT